>JAKFEJ010000033.1:0-12069 GCA_036675745.1 Chitinophagaceae bacterium
CATTTGGATCTTCTTTAATAACAATCAGGTTATTACCCATTACCTGGTATAATAGCCGTGTCTTTTCCAGTAAAAGGGCAAGAACATCTCCTATATCAGCATCTTTTACATTCAAGGACACTTTTTCGCGAATATCATCCAGGTTATCGTTATAAAGAAACCGGTAATTGGTCTGTTTTTCAATGGAACGAAGCACTCCGTCAATAGCCGTCTTTTTTACCCTTAAACTGATCTTTTCCTGCCCAAAACCATTGGCAGAAACATTCAGGGTAAAGAGTAGCGTTAGCAGGGCAGTCAGTTTCATAACGAGCAGCCATTTTGATAGCAACGGTTTTTTTGCAACCGTTAGAAAACATTTCATATTTTTAGCATTAGGGGGTTAAACAATCCAACTTGACAGGTTGATTTTATTAAGTTTAGCCATCTTTTGATACGGGGAGTGCGCCAACATTCTCCGTTATCTTTATCACCTTACCCCAACCCTCTCCAAAGGAGAGGAGGAGAATGCAGGTTATTGAGATAAGCCAACCGATATTTCATTATCTTTTATTTTATACTTAAATAATGGCACTGCGGCCTGCAATGCTTTAAAAGCCTGGTCAACATTTTCCTTCTCAAACGATCCATTAAAATTCAAATACTTTACTTTTTCGTCTGCGAATACAATGGTGACATTGTACCATCTTTCCAGCTTATGGGCCAGTTCTTCAAAACTATCTCCGCGAAATTCGAGACGACTATAGAGCCAGGCTGTTTCAAACCTTTCGCTTTCCTTTTTGGTGCTATCTATATGAGTGATGATAAAGCTTGCAGGTGTTTGCTTTGCTAAAGGTGTCTTTGCTTCAGACAGTTTTACTTCTTCTTTAGCTGCTTGTTTTGGAAGAATGAGTTTTTCATTTGGCTTTAACTGTATGGGCTTTTTTGCAATATCTTCCTGCCTTGAAACCTGGACCAATCCACGATATAATGTTGTTTCTACTGTTTTATCCTCCGGGTATGATTTTACATTAAATGCTGTTCCTAAAACCCTTATATCTATACCTGAAGTATGGACAATAAAAGGACGGTCAACCTGTTTTACAACATCAAAAAAAGCTTCTCCCTCCAATCTCACTTCACGGCTGGAGCCATTAAAATCATTTTCATAATGAAGTTTGGAACCTGCATTTAACCATACGGTAGTTCCATCTGGTAATAATGAACGGGATCTGCTCCCATTGTTAGCGACTATCGGATCCTGTTGTTCTGCTTTTTTTGCAATTGCATCAACGGGTTTGCTACTTAACCAAAACCATCCTGCGGTAAGAAGAAGAATAAAAGAAGATGCAGTTAAAAAAATACGCCGCCTGTTCCAGCGTTTCCTTCGGGTAGAAAAGATTTCTGTATCGTCACTTTCAACTGCCGCCCGGTTTATTATCCTGGAAATAGTATTGCGGGCATTTGTATTATCCTCATCATTAATATACCCGTGTTTTTCTTTCCAGATATGAACCAAAACATCGTACTGCTGCTGAAGTTCTTCATCCTGTCGCAAAAGATCAATAAGCTCCAGCTCCTCCTGTGGAGAGGCCTCGCCATTTAATTTTCTGGCGATAATATACCATATATGGGCAGGTGTTTCCAGGCAGCAATAGTTGTTGTCAACCTAAGGACAGTAAAAATCAAGTTATCTACTAAGGATTTGTTAACTTTTTTCTAAAGTTTTTTTATTAGCAGGGAGTGAGGCCTGCTGATGCGGAGAAAAAGGCTTTTTTATTTGCAGGGCCGTGCAAATTTTTTTAACAGCAATAGCCATTTGGGCATCAATCGTATTTACTGAAATATTCAGAATATCTCCTACTTCTTTGTATTTGAGCCCGTCTTCCCGGATCAGTTTGAATATCATCTTGCACCTGGGGGGTAATGTTTCAATGGCCTGGTGCATACGACCCATCATTTCAGCAGTGATCATCAGATCATAGGGATCTGCGGCAAATTCATCGACTGTAGTATCTAAATAATCGAAAGATGCGGATACCAATTCTTTGGCTTTTTGAGAAAGCACATTTAAGGATCTGTTTTTAACTGCTACATATAGATAAACAGTCAGATTTTCAATTTCGATAATATGGCTCCTGTTAGCCCATAATTTTACAAATACATCTTCTACTAATTCTTCGGCTATTTCTTTAGACCGAACCAGTGATACCGAAAAATGGATTAATTTTTTGCCGAAATGCAAATAGAGCTGGGTAAATGCCGTTTCATCATTGTTGGCAATCCTCGTTTGCAGTTCACTTAACTGAACTGTAATATCGTGATCGTTAGCAGGCAATCAGAGTGTTTTTTCTAAGCAGTTACACTAAGTTAGATCAAATATCTAATAAACAAATAAGTTTTCCTTCTCAATATTATATTCTGCAATTTGCATATTTGCAATCTTTAATTTCTAAAAAAAATTGCATGTAATAATAAATGATCATTTTTTAATTGATCGCTAATTGTAGCATTTAAAAGGATGCTATGCCATTATTGAGCGTTTTTTACGGAACCGGATCATAGCCACTACCACCCCAGGGATGACACTTTCCAATTCTTTTTACAGTCAACCACAATCCTTTGAGTACGCCATGTTTTTTCAATGCTTCTACAGCGTAATGAGAGCAAGTTGGAGTATACCTGCATTTAGGTCCTATCCAGGGCGATATGACCAACTGGTAAATCTTTATCAGTAGAATAAAAGGAAGGCCTAATATATGCAGGATCGTTTTCAAATTTTCTTATTACTGATCTCAAGAAGTTTTGTAAGCGCTGTATGAACGCTATTATAGATATCAGCGTACAATGGCAATTCCTTACCGGTGTAAATAAAAAAAACATTCAGCTTCCTGTTTTGTTCTTTCAAGTTATCCTGCAAAGTATTTTTTTGTAAACGCCAGGCTTCTCTTGTTAATCGTTTTATCCTGTTCCGGTCAACCGCTTTTTTAAAATTACGACTGCTGGCACCAAAGCCGGCCTGAAGAGAAACCTGTTCGATTGATGAATTGACAGGGGCCTGCTGATCATTTTGAAATGTGTAAAAGATACGAAAGGGGGGGCATACAAAACGCTGTCCGCTCTTGAACAAATGTTCTATTTGCTTCCTGCTTTTCAGCCTTTCATTTTTCCCTAAAGTGAATTGCTTTGCCACAGATACTTCGATAAACTCAGTACACAGATTTACACAGATTATTTTATATAACAAAATAGCCTCAGGTATTGAGGCTATTACTAATGTCAGAGGACTTCCCAACTCCCCTTTAGGGGTGGGGGCGTCTTTTATTTCAATTTTTTCTCATCGGAAACAGTCAGTTTCTTACGGCCTTTAGCACGGCGGCTTGCCAATACTTTACGTCCGTTAGCTGTTGCCATACGTTTACGAAATCCGTGAACAGTTTTACGGCGCTTACGATGAGGTTGGAATGTACGTTTCATAATTATTTTTCTTTTTCACTTTTATCCGCCATAGCCTTGGCGAAGGCGGATTTTGAAATATAGACCGGGAGAACGGCCTGGGTTTCAAGTTCACCAGCAGATCACCACACCCGCTGTTTGTGAAAGGACGGCAAAGGTAGGGGAAAGCAGTCAGGAGTGGAGAGCCGGAGTCATAAATTTTAAAATTTGAATTATCTCTCTGATAGCCAATCGCTTTATGACCCCAGATCAATATGTTTTGACTGCACAGCCTTTCCAAAAAAGATACTGGCATGATTGTCGAAATCTTCTGTAGAATCTGTTGTACAAAATGCCCTTTTCCCGTTTTTACTGCAGACCGATTCAATTTCAGGATGCCTGCCCAGGTAATCTTCAAGGCTTTCGGCCACAATTTCTCCCTGTGATATTAATTTTACACCAATCGGGAGATACTCGCCGATCTTTTCTTTTAATAAGGGATAGTGTGTGCAGGCCAATAGCAATACATCTATATCCTTACCTTTCTCAAAAATGCTTTTTAAATTTTTTTTGACAAAAAAATCGGCGCCATGGCTTTGGTGCTCATTATTCTCCACCAATGGAACCCATATAGGACAAGCTTCCTGGTAAACTTTTATACCGGGAAAAAATTTAGCAATCTCAACCGGGTAGGAATTGGATGCTACTGTTCCGTTGGTAGCAAGTATCCCAACACTTTTTGTTTCAGAAAAATTGCCGATGATCTCCGTTGTAGGCCTTATCACTCCCAACACTCTTTTTGAAGGCGCCAATTCCGGAAGATCATTTTGCTGGATGGTCCGCAAAGCTTTGGCTGAAGCAGTGTTGCAAGCAAGTATCACCAGTGAACATCCCTGCTCAAAAAACCATTGCACACATTGAAGTGTATAATGATAAACCGTTTCAAAAGAACGGTTGCCATAGGGTGCACGGGCATTATCACCAAGATAGATATAATCATATTGCGGGAGCCTATCAACGATCTCTTTCAATACAGTCAATCCGCCATAGCCGGAATCAAAAACACCGATGGGATTTGTTTTTTGCATACAACAAAAATAAGAACAGGTTTATACAATTGAGAAGTTTCTCCTGAGCTTGTCGAAGGATGCCAGTTGTATGATACGTTACGGATAAAAACAAAGCCCCGATCCTTTATATGGACCGGGGCCTTATTTATTTTTTTCTATTGTATTTGCTTATCTGCCACCAACCGGTGGTTTATAACCTGGTAATAGCTGGGGCGGAACAGTGATGTTTAGTTTCTTCGCTACTGCCTGCAACATGTTGTCAGCATCCGGTGCAACTATGATTGACTCACGGGACAATACATATGTATAACCCTTTTCTTTCGCTACAGCCTGGATAGCATCCTGTATCCTTCTCATAACAGGCGCCAATAGTTGGCTTTGTTTATTCTGAACGGCATCTTGTGCTATCTGCTGCCAGCTGGTAAGAGTCTGCGTCAGTTGAGATATATCTTTTGCATACTGCTCTTTTACTGCTGCCGGCAGTGGATGAGCACTATCCCTGAAAATACTGTCTTTATATTGGTATTGCTGCATCAAAGACATATACTCTTTTCCGACAGTATCTCTTTGATAAAGTTGTATAAGAGAATCTATTTTTGCAGCTTCTGGCATCAGGTATAAAATAGTTTCAGCATCAATGTAGCCAATTTTGGTTTGAGCATTAACCCCGCTTCCGGCGATCAGCAATCCCACAACTACTGCAAGCATTTTCAATTTTTTCATTTTACTTGTTTTGTTTTTCTCCCTTAGCAGGGATTTATCGTTTTTATTTTTAGAGATAGTTTTTACAGAACTTTAGTTGCTTCTTTTATTTTCTTTAACAGCCTTTATGATCAATTTTTTATTCCCAATTCTTTCAACACATCCTCGCTCTTGTCAAGTTTAGGGTCGGCAAATATAATGGTAATTCCTTCACTTTTATCCAATACAAAATCATAGCCCCGTTGTGTGGAAATTTTTTGAACCGCATTGTAAACCTTGTCCTGGATGGGTTTTATAAGTTCCTGTCTTTTTTTGAACAGATCCCCTTCAAAACCAAACCGTTGACGCTGAAGATCACGCAGCTCTTTTTCCTTTAAAAAAAGCTGATCTTCCCGCTTTTTCTTCAGTTCATCACTAAGCATCACCTGCTCAGCTTCATAGTCTTTGTACATTTTATCAAGACCGGCCTGCTTTGCATCAATATCCTTCTGCCAGTCCGCAGCGATACCATCCAACTGTTTTTGCGCCTGCGTATAATCAGGCATCTTATCCAGGATATACCGGGTATCGATGATAGCGTATTTCTGGGCACTGGCAATAAAGCCAGTAAGCAACAGACAGCAAGCAACAAGCAAATTCTTTTTCATGTGTTCATTTTACTTTTTTGGCCACATGTAATTCACCATAAAAATTTTCATCGCGTTGATATATCTCGATAGCTATCGGGATGCTCGAAAATTTTTATGGCTTATTTCATATTAGCTAATTTGATTTATCCGATTAATCATTTAAAATCATGTCAATCGTAGTTCTTTCTTACTCCGGCTCAAAGCCAAGCATAAAGGTAAACCGGGACGCATTTTTCAATCCACCGCCTGGTTGTATACGATCAAGGCCAATACCATAATCAAATCCAAGCAAACCAAACATGGGCAGGAAGAAACGCATACCTACTCCGACACTTCGACGTAAACGGAACGGGTTATAGTTTTTGAAATCATACCATCCATTAGCTGCTTCAAAAAACGTCAGACCATAAATAGTGCTGCCGGGATTAGTAACTAGCGGGTAACGCAGTTCCAACTGGTATTTATTAAAAATAGTAAAATAGTTGTTTGCTTGTTGCTGATCCGGGTTGATTGATGGATCTGATGATTCATACACAGGATAGCCACGATGAGCAATAATATCGTAACCTAACAGGCCGTAGTTATTGGTGAGTCCCGCATCACCTACCTGGAACCTTTCAAACGGAGAATAATCCAGTTTACTGTTATAGCGACCCATGAAGCCATACTTCGCTGCCAGCTTCATTACAAACTGGCGGTTCTTATCCGCACCAGCCGGCTTACCAATAGGTACATACCACTCTGCATTAAAACGCCATTTGTGATACTCCGGGTTCTTATAAGGATCATCCGAAGTAACCAGGTCAGGATTAAACAAAGTATAAGGAGGTGTAAACTGAACACTTGCCAGGAAGCTTGATCCGCTCCGGGGGAAGATAGGATCAAATACGGAAGAGCGTTGTAAAGCAATTTTCAGACTTAAATTATTTGAAGTACCAGTAGGTGTGGCTCCCGGAAAAATTCCATAATTACGCCTTTTATATTGCGTAAAATTCACCGAATAAACCAAACTGAAATAGTCATCCGGCCATTTCAATTGTTTTCCCAATGAAACTGAAAAGCCGTTTACTTTAAGGTAATTGGTATCGGATCTTGCATTGTCTATTCGCCCGGTAAATGGATCAAAGGCATTTGAATACTTACTATTGTTATAAGCAAGAGTCAATGAATTTCTTTTTTTACCTCCTAACCAGGGTTCGGTGAAAGAAAAGTTATAGGAGCGGAATGCTTTACCGTTTGATTGAACACGAAGACTCAGCTTTTGTCCATCACCTGTCGGCAATGGATCCCAGGCTTGTTTTTTCCAGATATTTTTTATTGAGAAATTATTGAATGTAACTCCCAATGTGCCGGTCAAACCGATGCCACCACCCCAACCGGCAGACAGTTCCAATTGATCGGAAGACTTTTCTTCTACTTTCCAGTTAATATCTACAGTGCCGTCATCAGCATTAGGAACAACACCCGGGTTAATCGTTTCCTGGTTGAAATATTGAAGATTGCCCAACTCACGGGTAGACCGGATAAGGTCAGTACGGCTGAATAATTCACCCGGCATGGTTCTTATCTCCCGGCGTATTACATGATCCTTTGTTCTTTCGTTGCCCGCAATAGTTACGTTCTTGATCCTTGCCTGAGGACCTTCTGTTATTCTTATTTCATGATCAATAGTGTCATTATACACTGCAGTCTCCACCGGTTCTACACGAAAGAATAAATATCCATCGTCCATATAATACCCGCTGATATCACCACCTTCCTGCGTCATTTCCTTACCCAGGCGCTTATTCAAAATGTCAATATTATAAATATCCCCTTTCTGGATACCCAATACCACATTCAATAAGGAATCCGGGAACTTGGCATTGCCTTTCCAGGTGATGTTTCCGAAATAATATTTTCTTCCTTCATTTACTTTCAGGTCTACATACAATTTATTGTCTTTTGAAACCTGTGTATCAGCAATGATCTGCGCATCCCGGTAGCCTAAGGAGTTGTAGTATTGTAATACTTTCGCTTTGTCTTCTTCGTATTTTACAGGATTGAATTTGGCAGAACTGAATAGTTTGAAACGGAAATAAGGGTCTGCTAATTCTTTTGTTTTACTAAGAGAAAGAAAACCCCAATCTTTCACGTATTCTTTGAAACTTGGCGCTTTTGACGATCCGTATGGGCTTTCATATTTTGAAGGAAATAAAGTGAACTTGCTCATTTCTTTAGTGCCTTTCATTTGTTTTTTCAACTTCAGATCGGCTATTTTTTTATTCTCAAAGAAATTAACTTCATCAATCCTGACTTTTTTCCCCTTATCAACATAGATCATCATTGCATTTGAATTGGCAAATGCAGGATCTGGTTTTTCATCAATTTTTACAGTAACATTCTGAAATCCTTTGTCCCGGTAAAATTTAGTAGTGACTTCATTTATATTACGTCTCATATTTTCCGTAATGAGCGTTTGCTTAGTCAGCCCTATTTTTCCCTGCAGTTCTTCTGCTTCGGATTTTTTAATCCCGATGAATTTAAAATTGCCCAGGCGCGGCCTTTCCTCTACACTGATCTCAATGCTTACCTTATCATCCTGGATCTTTGTAACATATATCTGAACATTAGCAAAAAGTTTTTGCCGCCACATGTTAGCAATAGCTTTTGCAAAAACATCGCTGCCCGGATGCATGAATTTATCGCCAGGCTGAAGACCTGAAATAGACAATACAATAGTTGTATCTAAGTGCCTGATACCGGTAATTGCCACATCACTAATTGTATATTCTCTTGGAATTTTTGCATTCCCCCATTCTAATAGTTTGGGATCAACAGATGTGGGCTTTGTAGTATCATCTTGTGCCTGTGCTGTAAATACAGAGGCAATCGTAATTATCAATAAAGCACTGAGCCGGAGTACCCCACCCAACCCTCCCCTGAAAGGGAGGGCTCCGAAGAGCCTGAAAATTTTAAGAGAAATTAAATTTCGAAAATTTATCCCTTTAGAAAATTGTTGCATGGTTTTTTGTTCAAGTCAGTCTTATTCCGCCATCGGCGAAACCGCAATTAGTTTGTGTATATTTTATAAAAAGCCGCCAAACTTTTGTTGCGGCGGCAAATTAACGGTAAATATCGAAAGTGTTTGTTAAAACAGATCAGTCGTAAAAGTCACTGAAGTCATAGTAGTCAAAAGGTCAAATGGAGGATGGCTTCCAATACTTTTATGACTTATATGTTCTATTTGACTTACTACTTCTTCAACTCACAGATTCGCTGGCCATTTGTTCCCCTGTTTTTCCAAATCGTCTTTGCCGGCCCTGGTAATCCATGATAGCTTCATATAAATTATCCTTCCGGAAATCGGGCCAGCGGACATTTGTAAAGTATAACTCAGCATAAGCCAACTGGTACAATAGAAAGTTGCTGATCCGGAACTCTCCGCTTGTTCTGATCATCAATTCCGGATCAGGAAAAGCACTTGTGGCCAGGAATCGCTGTAATGTATCCTGGTCAATGGCTTCTACATTCAACCGGCCATGTTTTACTTCAAAGGCGATGTTTTTTACTGCGTTCAGTAATTCCCATCGTCCGCTATAACTCAGTGCCATAATTAAACTCAGTCCTGTATTTTCTTTCGTAATCTCCAGCGCTTCATTTAGTTCCTGTCTTGCATATTCCGGCAGCATGTTCATATCGCCAATAACATGCAGCTTAATATTATTTTTATGAAGGCTCTCAACTTCTTTACGGATGGTACTTACAAGCAGTTCCATTAATCCAATCACTTCATATTCCGGTCTGTCCCAGTTTTCTGTAGAAAAAGCATATAACGTAAGATATTCAATACCCAGTTCGGCACAGCCTTCTACAATATTTCGTACGCTTTCAACGCCATGAAAATGACCATACAGCCTGTCCTGTCCTTGTTCTTTTGCCCAGCGTCCATTACCATCCATAATGATAGCAATATGCCGGGGAAGACGGTCTTTATCAATTTTTTGCAAAAGCGCTGACATATTATCCTTTTTCCTTACGTTTTTAACAGGGGGAGCAAAGGTATTTGATTTGGCCGGATTCAGATAAATCAGATGCTATTATTCTTGAACAAAAAGAAGGGACAACACTTAATTGGCAGTGGGACATTTGTAAGATTGCAGGTTGAATGTAAGATGAAACATTGCCGTGATAAACTGATCCTTTTGTTTGCTATTTCCTCTTTGCCTTCCGGGAATACCAATAGGTTCACCTATTTCACCCGACCTGTCGCTAAGTAAAAAGGCCTGGGATGGGCTATTATCAGGATTTGACGGGAAAACAGCAGCTTCTACATATGTTTTGCTAACATCATCCAGGTAATCTGTGTTGGTATAACGGTGCAGGACTTCAAACCCGATATTGAAACGCTCATTTAATGAATATTTTATACCGGCGCCGAAGGGGATACTGATCCCCATTGTGCTGTATTGCTTTCGTTCAGGATATTGGGTGCTTCCCTGGCCTTCAGTACCTAATGGACGCAGGAAAATCTTTTCCTTACCCAGGTATGCAAATGGATCATAGCTAAAAGCCCCTACTCCTAATGTAATATAAGGAGTGAAATTAAATCCGGGCTCACCGGGCATAAAGCGGAAAAAATTGAAATCTCCCTGTAATGCCAATTCCCAAACATTGCTGTTGAAGCTCAGGTTGCGGCGATACATATACTCATTATCTGAGTTATAGATATCCGAATAACCGACCCGGGCAAAACTTGCGCCAATACGGGCAGAAATATAGTTGCTAAAGTTTTTTCGAAAAAAAACGGTGGCCGCCATTTTGGGCCTGTTGAACTTAGCACGGGTATTTAAATCGCCAAAATAATGTGCTGCTCCAAGGCCAATACCAAATTCACCTTCCTGTACAATAGCATCCTGCGCAACTAACCGGCCGGGAAGTAATGAAGTGCTAAAACCAATTGCAACTACAACAAAAATCTTTTTCATCTTTACATTTTATATTTAAACCGCCAGATGGATCTTATATCCCAGCAATTTTTCATTTTTACAACTTACTGAAAAAGACTGGGGCCGGTTTATCATATACTGGTAGGACTTCGGAAGAATTAATAACGGCAAAATAGGAATTTTCTTTTATTAAGTACCTTTTTTAATTTCTTTTATCAAGCCCCCAGGTAAGTTTATTATGAAGGGTCTGCAAAAAACTATTCTCGCTGAGCCTCAGCAGGTGGATCGAAAAACTTTCTTTTTTTACTGCCAGCGATACATTTTTACCGACGATTTCGCGACGGGAATCAAGGGAACAGATAATATTTTCTGAGCGGCTTTCTACTTCAAACGAAATAACATTGTCATCCGGAACGATAAGCGGCCTTACATTAAGATTATGAGGCGCCACAGGGGTAATGACAAAACTTCCCGATTCGGGAAAAACAATTGGTCCGCCACAGCTTAATGAATAGCCTGTGGAACCTGTAGGAGTAGCCATTATCAGCCCATCGGCCCAATAAGTATTCAAAAATTCGCCATTCAGGTAAGTATGAATTTTTATCATGGAAGCCGTATCTCTTTTATGCAATGAAAACTCATTGAGCGCATAGGGTACATTACCAAATAAGGGAAGATCGGCATCCAGGTGTATCAATGTGCGTTTATCCGTTACAAAAGTTCGCCTTGCTATCGCCTGTACGGCGGTTTTCACTTCATCCTGCCCGATGCTTGCCAGGAAACCCAGCCTTCCGAAGTTGATACCCATAATGGAAATATTCTTATCGCGGACCAGGGTTACGGTATCCAGCAGGGTGCCATCGCCTCCAAGGCTTATAATAAATTCTATTTCGCTTGTCAGGTCTTCTGAAAGGGAAAAAATTGTTGTATCAGCCGGAAGCCGGATACTGGTTTTAATCTGTTCATAAAATTGGTCGAAGATGACGGGCTCAATTTTTTGTTTTTCCAATTCATCAAAAAAGATCTGTACGTTTCCCTGCTGCCCTTCGTCCATTATTCTGCTGTATATCGCTGCTTTCATGTGTTAATTTTATTGCTTTTTAGCCACATGTAATTCACCATAAAAATTTTCATCGCTGTGGGTATAAATTGCTCGAAAATTTTATGGCTCATTTCATCTGTAATTCTTTGATTTTAATTTTGCCTGAACTTGCCCTGATCTCTCAGAGATTATTTGCCCTTTCTTCTAGAAAAATCAGGCGGGGTTTGTGTAAAACTCATAAAAGGATAACAGTATCCTACACTTAGAAGCTGTTTAAATTTCATGGA
>JAKFEJ010000659.1:0-1674 GCA_036675745.1 Chitinophagaceae bacterium
TGTATGTAATTTGATAGTGGGGAATTCTTCTTTTATCCGGCGGAATATATCAGTATAAAACTGTAAACCAAGTTCGGGGTGGTGCCCACCTTGTAATAATAATTGGTCGCCGCCATATTTTAATGTCTCTTCAATCTTTTGCCGGTACACCGGCATATCCGTAATGTAGGCTTCAGCATGACCGGGAATACGAAAGAAATTGCAAAACTTGCAATTGGCGATGCAGACATTGGTCGTATTCACATTGCGGTCTATCTGCCAGGTCACTTTTCCATGCGGCACCTGTTTTTTCCGCAATTCATCCGCAACAAACATCAGGTCGGTAAGCGCTGCATGCTGATAAAGATAAACGCCTTCTTCTACAGATAAAAACTCAAACTTCGCTGCTCTTTCTAACAGATCGGATAAAATCATGGTTGGATCTTTTATTCTCTCGGAGGCTGTTTAAATTTCAATGAAAGGAACACGGATGATACTGGTCAAACGGATCACCCAGGTAAAATCCGTGTTAGCAGTGTCCTGATTTTTCATTTTTAAACAGATTCTTAAAGAGAGTTTGCAAAAATACAATGCAATAACAAGAAAAGAGACGAACGGTTTTGTTTTAGTAGCCCAAACAACTAAATTTATTACAATATAAACAGGCTTGCGTCAATTTGGAGGTTTAAATTGTCTTTGATCAACGACTGATGAAAACCAATATAGCTGTATGAAAAAAAAATCAGGATTACTTGCAATAGTATTGCTGGCCGTATCCGTTTCCCGGTCGCAGGAAGAATTTGTCGAACCCGCTTCAAAATTGTTGACCAGGATCTCTTTTTCTCAATTGACCGGCGGTGTGGTCATCCTGAAAGCACAGCTTGATAATTTTCCGGATACACTCAACTTTATCCTGGATACCGGTAGCAGCGGTATTTCATTGGACTCAACTACTGTAGCCTATTTTAAATTACATCCGGAAGCTTCTGACCGGACAATCCGGGGAATAGCGGGTATAAAAAAAGTAGGATTTTTATACAATCGTTCTCTTCACTTTCCGGACCTGACTGTTGACAGTCTTAATTTTCATGTTAATGATTATTCTGTATTAACCAGCGTTTATGGCGAGCAGATAGATGGCATTATTGGTTATTCATTGTTTAGCCGTTATATCCTGAAAATAAATTATGACAGCCTGAAGATTGATATTTGCAGCAAGGGCTCTATCCGTTATCCCAGGGGTGGATATTTGTTCAGGCCTATTCTCAGTACATTGCCGGTTCAGTTTGCACGGGTAAAAGATGAAACCTCGCATAATGCCCGTTTTCTGCACGATATAGGCGCCGGTGTATGCCTGATGCTTTCCCAGGATTTTGTAGATGATAGTACTCTGCTGCAAAAGAAAAGAAAGCTGTGGCCAAAGGATGGGGAAGGTATTGGCGGCAAGATCAGCATGAACGTGACGATAGTAAAAGAATTAAAACTGGGACCTTACCGGTTTAGAAATATTCCTACTTATATATTTGAAGATACTTACAATGTTACCTCCTATCCTTACCTGGGCGGCCTGATAGGGAATGATATACTACGGCGCTTCAATGTAATATTCAACTATGCAAAAAGGGATATTCATATGATTCCTAATTCCCATTTCCGTGATCCTTTTGATTATTCCTATTCAGGTATGGAATTATA
>JAKFEJ010000091.1:0-1673 GCA_036675745.1 Chitinophagaceae bacterium
TACCAACATGAAAATACTGGAGTACAGTCACAGTGCCGGCAACGAAAGTTACCGCCGCAAGCTGGTAGAATATTATAAAAAAGTGGGTATTGATATCAGCTATGATCAGATCATGATCACAACAGGTGGCAGCGAGGCTATTATGTTTGGCTTCTTCACCTGTCTCAATCCCGGGGATGAAGTAATTATTCCCGAACCTTTTTATGCCAATTACAATGGTTTTGCCTGTGCTGCCGGTGTGAACGTGGTTCCCATTACTTCGCATATTGAAAATGGATTTGCATTACCTCCGATAGAGGATTTTGAAAAAGTAATTACCTCAAAAACAAAGGCTATTATTATCTGCAGTCCTAATAACCCGACTGGTTATTTATACAGTCGTGAAGAAATGGAAGAGGTAAAAAATATCTGTCTCAAACACGGTCTCTATTTATTTAGCGATGAAGCTTATCGTGAGTTTTGCTACGATGGCGAGTATGTAAGCGCCATGCATTTAACTGGTCTTGAAGAACATGTGGTATTAATGGATACGATCAGCAAACGATACAGTGCCTGCGGGGCGAGGATCGGGGCATTGGTAACAAAAAATAAAGCGGTATATGACGCCGCCATGAAATTTGCACAAGCGAGGCTCAGCCCTCCCGGCCTTGCACAAATAATGGGTGAAGCAGCCGTTGATCTGCCCGATAGTTATTTTAATGCTCCAAAAGCTGAATACATGTCAAGGAGAAATTTGCTGGTGAGCCGTCTGAACGCTATGCCGGGTGTATTCTGTCCAAATCCTGGTGGCGCATTTTATGCTATTGCTAAATTACCAATTGATGATTCAGATAAATTTTGTCAATGGCTGCTGGAGGAATTTTCTTATAATAACCAAACGGTGATGCTGGCGCCGGCTACCGGTTTTTATGGGACAGCAGGGTTAGGAAAAAATGAAGTCCGCCTTGCGTATGTACTGAATCTTGATGCAATTAATGCAGCAATGGATTGTCTGGAAAAAGCATTGGATCAATATCCGGGTAAGGTAAAAGAAGCAGTTGCGGAAAAAGAAATGATAAAATAAGTTATCAGCTAACACCAGGCTTTTTATTTTATATTCAATGCAGCCGTAATTATTTTTTGGTCCACTGCTGAAAATTTTATAGGAGCTACAGGCTCATCTATATAATCATTCAACTGTAGTTGCCACCATCCTACATCTTTCCATTTACCTAACTTATAACCGACTTTTTCGTAAGTAGCAAAGTAGTTGAATCCCATGCTTTCATGAAAGGCCACACTCCTGTCATTTGGCAAATTGATCACGGCATAAACTGTTGTAAAACCCTGTGCTTTTAAAATGGAGAACAAAGCAGTATACAAAGCTTTTGCTATACCGGCACGAAGATGATCTTCATGAATATAGACAGAACATTCCACACTCCATTGATAAGCCACTCTTTCCCGGTAGCGGGAAGCATAGGCATAGCCCAGCACCTGATCATCTTTTTCAAATACCAGCCAGGGCCAGTTTTCCAGGTAGGAGCGGATCCGGTTTGCAAAATCAGCAACTGCGGGTACCCCGGTTTCAAACGTAATAGAAGTATTCCGGATATAAGGAGAATAAATAGCGAGCATAGCTACAGCATCAGTGGGATTTGCCAGTCGAATCATGCGTTAAAATTAAGGCAGGC
>JAKFEJ010000225.1:0-12015 GCA_036675745.1 Chitinophagaceae bacterium
AAGGGTGTGAACATCATGGAATTTTGTAAGCAATTCAATGCCCGCACACAGGACAAACAAGGGAAAGTTCTTCCCGTATTAATTACCGTTTATAGTGACAAGAGTTTTGATTTTGTTATCAAAACACCTCCTGCAGCTATTCAACTGATGGAAGCCGCTAAAATTCAAAAAGGTTCCAAAGAGAGCAACCGGGCCAAAGTTGGCAAGGTAAACTGGGAACAGGTAGAGGTTATCGCAAAAGATAAGATGCCTGACCTGAACTGCTTTACTGTAGAAAGCGCCATGAAAATGGTAGCTGGTACAGCCCGCAGTATGGGACTAAATGTAGAAGGTAAAGCTCCCTGGGAAAACTAATTCAACGAACTAAAAACGAATTACAATGGCATTCATCAGTAAAAAAAGAAAAGTTGTAGACGCTAAGGTGGATAAAAACAAAGCTTATTCATTAAAAGAGGCTTCTACTCTTGTAAAAGAAATTTCTATCTGCAAGTTTGATGCTTCAGTAGATTTACATGTACGCTTGGGTGTTGACCCCAAGAAAGCCGATCAGGCTATTCGCGGTACCGTTACACTTCCTCACGGAACCGGTAAAACAAAAAAAGTTTTAGTGCTTTGTCCTCCTGATAAAGAAGCTGAAGCAAAAGCAGCCGGCGCTGACTTTGTTGGCCTGGATGAATTTGTGACCAAGATCGAAGGCGGTTGGGTAGATGTTGATGTTATCATCGCTACGCCATCTGTAATGCCTAAGATCGGTAAGCTCGGTAAAGTATTAGGTCCTCGTAACCTGATGCCAAACCCTAAGACAGGTACTGTTACCAATGATGTAGCTAATGCTATCAATGAAGTGAAAGGCGGTAAAATCGCTTTCAAAGTTGATAAGGTTGGTATCATTCACGCATCTATCGGTCGTGTAAGTTTTTCACCGGAAAAGATCGCTGAAAACAGCCAGGAATTGCTGAATGCAATTATCAAGGCAAAGCCATCTTCTTCAAAAGGAACTTATATGAGAGGTATCAGTATGGCTAGCTCCATGAGCCCGGGTATTACTGTAGATACAAAAGCATTTATTCACTAATCAATAAAGTGATTTAAAAAACTTATTATCATGACAAAAGATCAAAAAAATGAAGTGATTGAGCTGCTGAAAGGTAAGTTCTCTCAATATAATAACTTCTATGTTGCAGATACAGAATCACTGACTGTAGCACAGATTGGTAAATTACGCCATGCTTGCTTCGATAAGCAAGTGGAAATGAAAGTTGCTAAAAATACATTGATCAAAAAAGCATTGGAGTCTCTTGACAGCGAAAAATATGCAGGTGTATATGATTCATTGCATAAAGTAACTGCTTTGTTGTTTTCTGAAAACCCCAAAGAGCCGGCACTGATCATCAGCTCTTTCCGTAAAGCGAATAATAATGAAAGGCCTGTGTTAAAAGCGGCTTTTATTAATGGTGATGTATATACCGGTGATAGCAGTCTGAAAGCTCTTACCCAGATCAAAACTAAAAATGAGCTTATCGGTGAAGTTATCGGCTTGTTGCAATCTCCTGCTAAACGTGTATTGGCTGCTTTATTGCACCATCACGAGCAGAAAGCTGGTGGAGCAGAAGCTGCAGTAGCTGAATAATTTGAATATGTTGAAATTTGAAGATTTGAGAATGATCTTCGAAATGAAATATTAAAACACTGGCCGGACGGTGTTAAAAGTAAAGGCAGAAAATAATTTTTTTAAACTGCCGTCGGAGCTATCAGAGCAGTGAAGACGGTAAAAATTTAAATCAAATGGCAGACGTAAAAGCATTAGCAGAAGGCCTTGTAGCCTTAACAGTAAAAGAAGTGCAGGAATTAGCAGACTTCTTAAAATCAGAATATGGTATTGAGCCAGCAGCAGCAGCAGTTGTAGTAGCAGCAGGTGGTGGTGAAGGTGCAGCCGCAGCAGAAGAAAAAACTGCATTCGATGTAATATTGAAAGCAGCAGGCGCTTCTAAACTGAACGTTGTTAAGATTGTAAAAGATCTGACTGGTTTAGGTTTGAAAGAAGCGAAAGACCTTGTTGATGGGGCTCCAAAACCAATCAAAGAAGGTGTATCTAAAGCAGAAGCTGATGAAATAGCAGCTAAGTTGAAAGAAGCAGGTGCTGATGTAGAAGTTGCTTAATTTCTTCTGAACATAAAAATGGACCCTCCGGATTGACCGGAGGGTTTTTTATTGGGGATAAGATAATTTTATTTTTTTTCGGCCAGGATGGAGAAGAGTTTCTGATCAGTTGATCTATTACATTATTATGTTCGTAAACATCATACATGTTTAATCCAAAATTCATTTTGACATAAGCTTGCGTTCACATTCGAAGTTGAGATTTGCATTAGAAAATATCAGTAAGAGTAATAAGTGGATTCTATTTTTTTGCTAAATCGTTTTTGTTACATAATTTGAACACGCAATTTGAAAAACCTCATTTCCAAATTGTATGTTTTTAAACCAAAATACATACTTTAAAAGCTTGCGTATGAAAAAGGATCTTTCTCTTTTCAAACTGCTTTTATGCAGTTTTCTGTCTCTTTGTTTTGTCTTTGAAGGTTATGCACAGTCCAAAACCATTACAGGGAAAGTAACCGGTAAGGACAATATTCCTTTGGAAGGCGCTACGGTGCAGGCCAGGGGCTCAAATACTACTACACAAACAAAGAATGATGGAAGTTTTAGTATTGAAGTGCCTGTATCTGTTCCGGCACTTATTTTTTCCTTTGTTGGCCATGATGATAAAGAAGTGGCAATAGGGACTTCAACTGTGATAGACGTCAACCTTGTTACTGGCTCTGAATCACTACAGGATGTGGTCGTAATTGGTTATGGTACCCGGCGTAAGTCTGATCTTACCGGAGCAGTTGGGGCCGTTAAGGCATCACAATTGCAGGAACGGCCAGCTTCTTCTTTAAGCCAGGGCTTAGCAGGCCGGGTTACCGGCGTTCAGGTAAATTCCAACTCAGGTCGCCCCGGCGGCAGAACGAATGTCAGGGTTCGCGGTTTCAGTTCTATCAATTCTTCCAACAATCCATTATATGTGATTGACGGAGTAGCGATACCTGCTGGCAACCAGGCCCAGGCAAGCCAGGCTATTGATTATATTAATCCAAGCGATATCGTATCTGTAGAGGTTTTAAAAGATGCATCTTCTACAGCTATATATGGCGCCAGGGGAGCAAATGGTGTTATCCTTGTTACTACCAAACGTGGAAGAGCAGGGGCCGGAAAAGTTACTTACGATGCGGATTTTAGCGTTCCCACAATTGGGCCCATCAAACCAGAAGTATTGAACGCAAAAGAATTCCTGGCGGTAGAAGACCTGGCATATGCGAATATGCAAAAATTTGATCCTGCCGGATGGGCTGCAGGTAAATATATTCCCCGGAACCCTGCTCTGGCCAGAACAGATCCAAGGCTTTTTGATGCTAATGGTAATCCTTACTTTGATACAGATTGGATGGATGAAGCTACTCAAAGCAAGATCTCACAAAACCATCAGTTAGGTTTTTCAGGCGGTAATGATCACAGTAATTATTCAGTTTCCCTGGGATACCGCAATGATGAGGGGCTTATCCTGACTTCCTATCTAAAACGATATTCCGCCAGGTTTTCTTTTGATGATCAGATCAAATCATGGTTAAAAGTTGGAGGAACATTAAGTTATAATAACCAGTCAGAAAATATCATAGACCAAAGCGACCAGGTAGCCCGGAGCATTGTCGAAGATTTCCCTTTTCTCCCTGTAAAATATGCTGATGGCAGCTGGGCAGATAATAGAAACTATCCTAACGCTGAAGGACGTGACAATGTGGTGCATCGGTTAACAGATACCAGGTATATATTAAATACCCAAACAACGCTGGGAAGCTTTTATTCAAATATTAATCTTGCTAAAGGTTTGGAAATGCGTACAGTGTTAGGCGCCAATATTCTGAGCCAGGAAAATAACCAATCTGAAAGCAGGACATTAGCCAGGAATCAAAGAGGTATAGCCGCCTCAAACAATAGAAAAGAAACTTTCTGGTCTCTTGAAAACTACTTCACTTATAATAAAAAATTCAACGAGATTCATTCTTTTACGGGATTATTAGGTCTTTCCTGGCAGCACTCGAATTTTTTTAGCAGTGGGGCAAGGATCGAAAATTTTTCAACAGACTATTTCTCTTATAACAATTTAGGTGCAGGCAGTACTAATCCAAGTGCCTCTTCCAATGCTTCAGAATTTGCTCTTAATTCTTATTTCGGAAGGATCAACTACAGTTTGAAAGAGAAATATTTAGTAACCTTTACAGGACGTGCGGACGGTTCATCAAAGTTTGGCGAAAATCATAAATTTTCGTTTTTCCCTTCAGCCGCATTGGCCTGGAGAGTATCAGAAGAGGATTTCTTAAAAGGTAATGCCGTTATTTCTAATTTAAAAATACGGACGAGTTATGGTTTAACAGGAAATTCTGAAATACCGTCCTATTCATCGTTATCCCTTTTAAGTTCAGGTTATGCTGCAATTATCAATAATGCACGGGTAGGCGGAACAGGGTTAAACAGGTTAGCCAATCCTGATTTGAAATGGGAAAAAACAGCTCAAACAGATTTTGGAGTAGAGTTGGGGTTGTTAAAAAACAGAATAACAATTGAAGCGGATGTTTATTACAGGAAAACTACGGATATGTTGCTGGATGCGCCAGTACCCCGCACCAGTGGTTATGCAACCATCAGGAAGAATATAGGTTCAATGGAAAACAAAGGCCTGGAGTTGGCATTGAGTACCGTGAATATCGATACCAAAGATTTTTCATGGTCCTCAACTCTTAATTTTTCAATGAACAGGAACAAAGTTCTTTCCCTTGCTACTCCTTCCGACATTTTCAATGTAGGCGGAGCTAATTTCACCAATCCCACTAATATCATTCGTATAGGAGAAGCTGCTGGTTCTTTTTGGGGACTTGTACGCCTGGGAACATGGAGTGAGAAAGAGATTGCGGAGGCGGCTAAATACACCAGCTATCGTAACAATTTAACGATATTACCCGGTGATATTAAATACCTGGATGTAAACGGTGATTACAAGATTACTGATGCTGACAGAATGATTATTGGTAATGGTAGCCCTAAAGGCTGGGGTGCTTTTATAAACAATTTCCGGTATAAAAACTTTGGTTTGTTGGTTGAACTTCAGTACTCGTATGGTAATGACATCCTGGATATGACGTCTCACTCGAGTGAGGATCGTGTTTCACTCGCTAATAGTTATAGAACAGTCTTGAATGCATGGACTCCGCAAAATCAAAATACGCCCATTGCTCAACTGCGTGATACAAGGGCAGGGTATGTGACCAATGTAGATACCCGATGGATCAAAGATGGTTCTTTCATCCGGGGTAAAAACATTTTATTGAGTTATAATTTTTCTTCAAATACAGCGGAAAAAATGAAACTGAGCAAACTCAGAATTTATGCATCAGTTCAAAATCTTTTTATGATAGCGAGTGATGAACTCACAGCCGATCCGGAATCAACTCCAACAGGTGGTTATGCAGATGATGGCAGAAACGTTTTTTCACAGGGAATGCATTGGCATAGTTATCCTAAACCGACAATTTACATGGTGGGAATAAATGTTGGACTATAACTAATTATAAATTTTAAAGTCATTAATTATGAATTTTAATATAATAAAAAATACAGGTTTAGCGCTGCTTTGCGGAACGATAATGCTTGTATCGGGGTGTAAAAAATTCCTCGAAGAAAAGGATCCTTCTAATCTAACTCCCGAAAGTTTTTACACTATACCTGAACACGCAGAGGCTGCTATTGCTTCTGTATACTCTGATACCCGGTTTTACGGAGGCGGGGCAGGCATCTTCTCATCAAATTGGCAAATGATTGAAGCGGTGACAGGTACTTCAACTACAGAAACTGCACAGAACTCAGATTTGAACAATATGTACTCCCTCTCTTATGATGGGAATACAGGGCATATTATTAATTGGTGGAATGGTTTGTATAGAGTGATTGCAAATGCCAATCTTGTTCTTGAAAAAGTTCCTGGCATTACACCAATGGATGATGCGCAGAAAAAAAGGATATTAGGTGAAGCAAAATTTCTTAGGGCATGGGCTTATTTTTATGCAGTCAGGTTATGGGGTGATATACCTCTAATTACAAAACCTCAAACAGCTACTTCGGAAGATTTTTTCCCTGCCCGTGCACCACAGGAAGAGGTTTATAATCTTATTGTAGAAGACCTTTTAGCGGCAGAAGCTGCCGGACTTCAATGGATGGATGCCACCGGTCGTGTCTCATTGGCTGCAGTAAAATCGCAATTAGCAAAGGTTTATCTAACAATGGCCGGTTATCCACTTAGTAAAGGCGCAACTCATTATAAACTTGCGGCAGATAAAGCGTTTGAAGTAATTACTTATGCAAATGCAAACCCCGGTATCATTAATCTTTTTAACACTTATGCTGAAGTACATAGCTTATCTACAGAAAATAAATTAGAGCATATTTTTGAACTTCAGTATTTCGCTGATGTTGCTGGAAATCCAATGGAAAATATGTTCCCCAACTTTAAACCGGTTAGCGCTTACGGAGCAAATGGCACCGGAAGTTCTGTTCCTACTTTGTCTTTTTATCAGTCTTATGAAACCGGCGATTTACGGGCAAAAAACCAGGTAGGCTATTTTTATACCAGCTATTATCATAACGGTAGCGGTGCTCCTTTTGAACTTGGCGCTCCCTATATTTTTAAACATTTTAATATCGTTGCATTTGGAAGCCCTGGTGTGGAAGGTTCAAAGAGGAATGACCTGAATGTGCCAATGATCCGTTATGCCGAAGTGCTTTTAATATATGCTGAAGCAAAGAATGAGGGAGGCGGTCCTGATCAAACCGCATATGATGCATTCAAAAGAATCAGGGATAGGGCACAGCTTACTACTCCTTCTCTTGGTTCATATACACAGGCTTCTTTCCGTGAAGCTGTCTGGAAAGAACGCTGGTATGAGTTCTGTTATGAAGGCATCACCTGGTTTGATATGGTACGGCTTAGAAAAGTGTTTAATGAAACTACAAAAGGCTTTGATGATTTTGTAGGTCATGTTAATAAAAGTTCCAATCAGGCATTGCAGGAAAAACACTTGTTGATGCCACTGGGTGTACAGGAGATGTTGAACAATCCAAATTTAAAGCCTCAAAACCCCGGCTATAATTAATTGAAGACCCAACATTAAGTAAACAATAATAGGAAGCCGTTTCAAAGCAGAAACTTTGAAACGGCTTTTGTTTTAAGGTAATGTGAGATAGGGCGCAATTTTTTGATAGACTTCATCTGTTATGATCATAATTTTTTTAAGATCCTCAATTTTTGAAAATGGTCCGTGCTCATTTCGATAGACTACTATTGGATTGGCAATGCTATATCTGATATAAGGATGAGCCTTGAGTTCGTCAACAGATGCCGTATTGATATTAATCTTTCGAACAGCGTTATTTTCTAATTTCAGGTATTGTTTGATCTTTTGAAAAGTAGAATCAGGCAAACCAAATGTTTCCCTTACCTGCTCAATGGCATAAAATCCCCCGAGCTTATCACGAAAATTTATAATTCTTGCTGATAGTTTACTCCCAATTCCGGGTAAACTAATAAAAGCAGAAGTGTCTGCTGTATTAATATCAATAGAATTATTTTGTAAAGCTTTCTTGAAATCCGGATTACTTTTTTCCTGATTTTTATTTGCAACAAAACCGCTATTACTATTTTCCGGGGATTTGATTTCAATTTTTATATACGGGGACAATCTCTCGTATTCATCTTTGTGCAATCCATAAATTCGTTGAAGATCTTCTGCTTTTTTAAAATGACCTCCTTTGTTAAGATAATTTAGTATCGTGGCAATTGTCTTATCCCGAAGCCCCAGTTTCTGCCAATCATCTTTTGAAATGGTATTAGGATCAAAATAAAACAATTCTTTCGCAGCTTTGTTATAATGATAATTGCTTTTTGAACGGTCGTATTGGTAGGTGTTGGTATTGTTCTCATCTTCATCAGAACTGCCTTTTTTACTGTCGGCTGCTTTTTGTTCCAACTTTTTTACCGCTACCATCCATGTTGAATCAGGCGCTTGCAAGCTTGCTCCATCATGATAGGATAAAAGGGTGGGTAAAAAGATTACAATGGCAAGAATTACTAAAACCGCAATGATGCCAATTCGCTCTTTTCGGGTAAAAGTGAGATAGTCGGTTACTATTTCCTTCCACTTCATATTGGTGTTTTGCTGTAAGATAAAATTCAAATAAAGACTGGAAAAGCGTTCTTTAACGGTATTTTTGGCGGGGTTTTTGTCGGCATTTTTTTCTTGGCAGAGAACTTTAAATCCTTACCTTTGCAGTCCTTTATTTTGGCCAAAAATATTTTGACGTTCCAGATCACATTTAACTAATTGAATTTCATTGGTTTTTGTTTCGCAAGAAACAAGGACTTGTGAGTGATTTGTACGTCCTGAATTTCTTTAAAACCGGTTTTTCGCATATGTCTTCAACAAAATTGAATCAAAGGGTGGACTTCGGTAAGATTAAGCACCTGGCCGAGACTCCCGACCTGCTTGAAGTGCAGATCCAGTCATTCAAAGAGTTTTTCCAGTTAGAAACTACTCCGGACAAACGTAATATCGAAGGTTTGTTCAGGGTGTTCAAGGACAACTTCCCGATCACTGATACAAGGAACATTTTCGTACTTGAGTTTCTGGATTACTTTATTGATCCGCCCCGTTATACTATTGATGAGTGTATGGAGCGTGGATTGACTTACGCTGTTCCATTAAAAGCCAAACTTCGTTTGAGCTGTAATGATGAAGAACACGTAGACTTCCAAACTATCGTTCAGGATGTGTTCCTGGGCAATATCCCTTACATGACGCCCCGTGGTACATTTGTTATCAATGGTGCTGAACGTGTAGTAGTAAGCCAGTTACACCGTTCGCCTGGTGTGTTCTTTGGTCAGTCTGTTCACCCGAACGGCACCAAGATATACTCTGCAAGGGTAATTCCTTTCAAAGGAGCCTGGATGGAGTTTGCAACAGACATCAATAATGTCATGTATGCTTACATCGACCGTAAGAAAAAATTCCCTGTAACAACATTGTTACGTTCTATCGGTTATGAAACAGATAAGGATATCCTTGAGCTGTTTGGTATGGCTGACGAAGTAAAAACGGATAAAAAGACCTTATCGAAATATATTGGTAAACGCCTTGCTGCCCGTGTGCTAAGAACATGGGTGGAAGATTTCGTAGATGAGGATACCGGTGAAGTAGTGTCTATTGAAAGAAACGAGATCGTGATGGAACGTGATACCGTGCTGGATGAAGAAGCTATTGACACCATTTCGGAAATGGACATTAAAGGTGTATTTATTCAGCGTGAAGATGTAGGCGGTGATTATGCTATCATCTATAATACCCTGAATAAGGATACTTCTAATAGTGAACTGGAAGCGGTTCAGTTTATCTATCGTCAGTTGCGTGGCGCTGATGCTCCGGATAATGAAACTGCCCGTGGTATCATCGATAAATTATTCTTTAGTGATAAACGTTATGACCTTGGTGAAGTAGGCCGTTACAAGATCAACCGTAAGTTGAACATGTCCGCACCGCTTGATCAAAAAACGTTGACAAGAGAAGATATCATTCTTATCATCAAATATCTTGTACGCCTTACCAATGGTAAAGCCGAGATCGATGATATTGATCACCTGAGCAATCGTCGTGTACGTACAGTGGGTGAGCAGTTATATGCTCAGTTTGGCGTAGGTCTTGCCCGTATGGCAAGAACTATTCGTGAAAGAATGAACGTACGTGATAATGAGGTGTTCACCCCGGTTGACCTGATCAATGCAAGAACGCTTTCTTCTGTGATCAATTCCTTCTTTGGAACATCGCAGTTGTCACAGTTTCTTGATCAGACCAATCCTCTTTCTGAAATCACTCACAAACGTCGTATCTCCGCACTCGGGCCAGGTGGTTTGAGTCGTGAAAGGGCAGGCTTTGAGGTGCGTGACGTACACTATTCTCATTACGGTCGTCTGTGTACAATTGAAACACCGGAAGGACCAAACATTGGTTTGATCTCGACCTTATGTGTTCATGCCAAGATCAATGATATGGGCTTTATCGAAACGCCTTATCGGAAAGTGAGCGAAGGAAAAGTGAACATGAAGGAATTACAATTCCTGAGTGCTGAAGAAGAAGACCTGGCAAAGATTGCCCAGGCAAATACAGCATTGGATGAAAAAGGAAACTTCGAAGAAGATAGGATCCAAAGTCGCGAAACAGGCGACTTCCCGATATTAGACAAGAACGATGTAGAATTCATGGACGTTGCTCCTAACCAGATCGTTGGTTTAAGTGCTTCGTTGATTCCATTTTTAGAGCATGATGATGCCAACCGTGCACTGATGGGATCAAACATGCAACGCCAGGCTGTACCGTTAATTCGTGCTGATGTGCCTATTGTAGGTACAGGCCTTGAAGGGAAAGCTGCCCGTGATGCAAGGATCCAAATCCACTCAGAAGGTAATGGTGTGGTAGAATTTGTGGATGCTAATGAAATACATGTTCGCTACGTCCGTGATGAAGAAGAAAAATTAGTAAGCTTCGAGGAAGATCTCAGGGTTTATAAATTAACCAAATTCATCAAGACCAACCAGGAAACTTGTATTAACCTGAACCCTGCTGTAAAGAAAGGACAGAAAGTGAAGAAAGGCGATTTCCTTACTGAAGGCTATGCAACGCAAAACGGCGAGTTGGCACTGGGTAAAAATCTGAAAGTGGCATTCATGCCATGGAAGGGTTACAACTTCGAGGATGCCATCGTTATCAGTGAAAGAGTAGTTCGTGAAGATATGTTTACCTCTGTTCACATTTCTGAGTATGAACTGGAAGTTCGTGATACCAAACTGGGTGAAGAAGAATTGACTCCGGATATCCCTAACGTTTCGGAAGAAGCAACAAAGGATCTTGATGAAAATGGTATCATTCGTGTTGGTGCTACTATCAATGAAGGTGATATCCTCATCGGTAAGATCACTCCTAAAGGAGAAAGTGATCCAACTCCCGAAGAAAAATTATTGCGTGCCATCTTTGGTGACAAAGCGGGTGATGCAAAAGATGCTTCTTTGAAAGCACCGAATGGAGTAGAAGGCGTTGTGATCGGTAAGAAACTATTTCAACGTGCCAAGAAAGATAAGAACGCTAAAGTGAGAGAAAGAGCAGCTATTGATAAACTGGAAAGAATACACGAGAAGAACGAAGCGGACCTGATGGAAGTATTGCTTGAAAAACTGACTACATTATTGAAAGATCATGTATCAGCAAGTGTAAGCAACAACTTTGGTGAAGTGCAGATTGGTAAAGGCGCTAAGTTCACTTCTAAGAATCTGACCGGTTTGGATTACGCAAACATTAATCCGTTGGGCTGGACAGGTGATAAGAAAGTGGATGACCAGATCAATATCTTGTTGCACAATTATAATATCAAGTACAACGAAGAACTGGGCCGTTACAAGAGAGAGAAATTCAATATCTCTATCGGTGATGAATTACCAGCGGGTGTATTGAAGTTGGCAAAAGTTTATCTCGCCGTTAAGCGTAAGCTGAAAGTGGGAGATAAGATGGCTGGTCGTCACGGTAATAAGGGTATCGTTGCAAAAATTGTTCGTGCAGAAGACATGCCGTTCCTTGAAGATGGAACTCCTGTTGACGTAGTCCTGAATCCATTGGGGGTACCTAGTCGTATGAACCTTGGACAGATCTATGAAACTGTATTAGGTTGGGCCGGTGAAAAATTGGGTCTGAAATTCTCAACACCAATTTTCGATGGAGCTACAACAGAAGAGATCGCTGGTTATATCGAACAAGCCGGTCTGCCTAAATTCGGCCACACCTACTTGTTTGATGGTGAAACCGGTGAACGTTTCCACCAGAAAGC
>JAKFEJ010000557.1:0-1665 GCA_036675745.1 Chitinophagaceae bacterium
AAATCCTGATTGTAATCTACAAAACTGATTTAACTTATTTTTGCTGACCTTAAAAAAATCACATAAAATGAGCCATAATTCGCCAGCGGCCAATTGACCAAAAAACAATAAAATATACAAATGAAATTACTTGAAGGAAAAACTGCTATCATTACCGGAGCTGCCCGCGGCATCGGCGAAGCGATTGCCATAAAATTTGCGGAGCATGGCGCTCATATTGCGTTTAGTTATGTAAGTGATAGCAGTGCTGAAAAGGCTGCCATTCTTGAAGAAAAAATCAAGGCACAAGGTACAAGGTGCAAGGCGTACAAAAGCAATGCCGGTGATTTTGCACAATGCGAAGCTTTTGTAAACGATGTACTAAAAGAATTTGGAACTGTAGATATCTGTGTAAACAATGCGGGTATTTCAAAAGATAACCTGTTGTTACGAATGAGTCCTGAACAATGGGATGACGTTATAAAAGTAAACCTGAACAGTGTATTTTATATGACCAAACAGGTGATCAAACCTATGATGAAAGCAAGAAGCGGCGCTATCATCAATATGAGCTCTGTGATTGGTGAAATGGGCAATGCAGGTCAAAGCAGTTATGCCGCCAGTAAAGCGGGTATTATAGGTTTTACAAAAAGTGTAGCAAAAGAATTAGGCAGCCGCAATATCCGGTGCAATGCTATAGCGCCGGGCTTTGTAGAAACCGACATGACCAGTTACCTGAAAGAAGGAGATGCAGGAGAAAAATATAAAGCGGGGATACCTCTTGGTCGATTCGCCAGTGCAGAAGATATCGCCAACACAACCTTATTTCTTGCATCAGACATGGGCGCTTACATCACGGGGCAAACGCTCAGCGTTTGCGGTGGGCTGAACATTTAAATTCGTTGGTCTGGCTATTTCATTTTTATTTCTTTGAAGCTTGTATAGTTTAGCGTATTTCAAAAAGTGATAACGTGCCTGGTGATAGGCTATTGTCAAACCGTAATATCCATTTAAAAAACCAACCCGGAGGAAATAAGCATTCAGAAACGACCACGCAGGGCTGGCAAGAATTTTTAACCAGTTTGTTTTTTTTCCGGCTTTATGCAATGAACGGGCTGCAATCATGCTGAAGTTGTCATTTCTTTTCTTATGATCTGCAACAGTATCGCAGATATAATGAAGCAGATCACCTTTTAAAGGACATATAGCGATTGATGAGGGGACGATGATCTTATCATGTGGGTCAAAACCTCCCCAGCGTAAAAATCGTTTATCAAATAACCGGACCTTGGTTTCGGGATACCAACTGCCATAGCGAATAAATTTTCCACAGTAATTAGCACAACGGTTCATCTTGTAGGCTTTGAAAACAAACCCTTTTTTTGCTCTGAGAACTGATGCCTTCAATTCATCGTCCAATGCTTCATCAGCATCAAGACAAAGCACATAGTTATGCTCTGCAAATTCCAGTGCTTTATTTTTCTGTGCAATATATCCGGCAAACTTCTGCCGGTATACATAAGCACCTTTTGCTTCTGCAATTTGTACTGTTTTATCGGTAGAAAAGGAGTCAAGCACTACAATTTCATCCGCAACCTCTTTCACAGAATCAATACATCTCCCGATGTTTTTTTCTTCATTATATGTTATGATCACCACTGATAATAACTCCATAATCACCGCTTT
>JAKFEJ010000642.1:0-1662 GCA_036675745.1 Chitinophagaceae bacterium
ATTTGATTCATAACTTTCGTTACTACTGCATTGCAAGCCTCATCATCTAAGAGTGCCTTTTTACCGCTCATAATATCATTGATAGCCCTTGACACAAGTGCTGTGTTAAGACTCGTGATGCCTTGTTGCTTGTAAAAACTGGCTACGCTTACACCAATAGCATAACTGGCTGAATCGTTGATGGATTTCAAACCGGGTTGTTGAACTGCGGGCTTTGCTTTTGGAACAGGTTTTGTCTTCGATCCTTGTTGTGCCAGGGATACTCCTGCTACTGCAGATAGGATTAAGATCAGCGATATTTTTTTCATGATGTTTATTTGTGAGGCAAATGTAATTGCTGAAACCCGTATTTGAAAGAGGATAGCTGTTAATTTCAGTACTCAAAGTCTTAAATTAGCGGATGGAAAATTTTATAAAAGAAGTCCAGGTACGCTGGTCTGACCTTGATCCTAATGTCCATCTCCGGCATTCTGTTTATTATGACTGGGGAGCTTTTTGCCGTATAGCCTTTTTAAATGAACATCAACTGACAACAGAACTCATGCAGCGGCTGCAGATCGGGCCCATTTTATTCCGGGAAGAATGTGTTTTTAAAAGAGAAATACGGTTAGGCGATAAAGTCACGATTAGTTTACAGGTACTCAGGGCTAAGAGGGATTTTTCCAGGTGGACTATTCAGCATACGGTTATGAAAAATGAGGATACTGTGGCTGCTATACTAACGGTAGAAGGGGCCTGGCTGGATACAGCCAAAAGAAAATTAGCAACTCCTCCGCCTGAAGTTTTTGGCGTGTTTTCCCAAATGCCCTTAGGTGCAAATTTTCAGTGGCTGGATTGAACCATGAAAGAAGAAAATAATTTTACTTTTTCGGGGAATCTTGCTGCATAGCCATTGACAAGATTTCTGATAAAAAGATTTTCTTTATATGGAGTTAAAAGATCTTTCAACGCTTCAGGAGCTGGTAACTGAATGTCGGATGGAATATAACCCATACCATAAAATTCTCCATCCCATATTAATACACAGGATTGTTCATCTGGATTCAATCCACTTTCAAGAATAGCAAAAGAGGGTTTAGTAGTAAGGGAATTAATGGCATCCTGCACACGGCTATTATATACCGGGGGTTCTTCGTGCCGTTCGCAGGCGCCATAACAATATTTTTCAAGAATGCCATCACAGGTAGAATTAGCTGTTTGTATAAAACAAAGTTTCGGGCAAAGATTATATTCGCGGATTAGTTTTCGAAGGATCGAGTGTCCGTCAGCCAGGTAATGAAAAGTATGGATGGGTTTCAGGTGTTTCTTGTTCTTTTCAATAGCTAACCGGTAGTATCCGTTCTGGTCTTCGTACAAAAAAATACCATACACCCGTTCTGCACTTTTTTGTGAATAATTAAAAACGGGCCACAGCTTTTTTATTTCTGTAGATTCAAGAATGTGTGCCATCAGTTCAGTAGCGCAAGGCTGATAACTTATTGCATAGGTGTGTCTAAGAAAATTTTGCTTTTGCCTGCTTTCTGAATTATTACTGAAATGACTGTTTACCCGGTAGCGAATATTTTTCGCTTTACCTACATAAATGATCTTTCCTTTTTCATTATGAAAATAATAGACGCCTGGCGTATAGGGCAATTGATCAAAATGCTCTTTAGGTACGTT
>JAKFEJ010000148.1:0-11913 GCA_036675745.1 Chitinophagaceae bacterium
TTGGAAAGATTTTAGAAAAGGATTACCACAGGAAAACTGTTTTGATATTGTTTACCGTCATGCATTGGCCACATCAGGAGATACTGTTGCATTCGGCACCACCACCGGTAATTTATTTTTTTCGCCTGACCGGGGAGAAAGCTGGCAAACACTCAATAATTATTTGCCAATGATACATTCTGTGCAGTTTGTGGAGTAGGCCGTTTTTATTTTTCATAAATGCAACGGCTGGCATATTGCCCTTGTCATTCCCGGTATGAAAAAATTAACCTTGCTCTTTTTTCTTAGCACAATTCTTTTATCCTCCTGTTGGGATTTCAGAAACAATGTATCACCGGAGCCACCTCCGGTCCCTCCTAAAAAAGTTTGGGGCTATAAACCTGTTTACGCTGTTGATTCGTCCATTCTAAAAATTACCACCATCAGCCCGCAACCGGTAAAATTTCCTGCCAAAATATATGTAAAAGGAAACCTGATCTTTCAAAATGACCTTGGTAGCGGCATACATGTTATTGATAATGCAAACCCTTCATCTCCCAGCCCGGTGGGATTTATTAAAATCCTGGGTAATTCTGAAATATCCATCAAAGGAAACATGCTGTATGCTAATTCGTTTGCTGACCTGGTAGTAGTAGATGTAAATGACTGGCAAAAAGTAAAGGAAGTGAAAAGGATAAAAGGGGCTTTCAACCAGGGCGTACAGGCAGGAGGTTATCAACCTTATAACTTTATTCCTTTGCCGGAGCATGCTGTATATTATGAATGTCCCTGGAACTATGCAAACGGCCTCACCCATATTCTGACAGGTTGGGTTCGTGATTCAGTTTATGACAACAATTGCTATTATCCATAAAAAAAATATATGCGTTCAATAAAAATTTTAAGTAGTGCAGGCTTGTTTCTGTTGTTGCTGATAGCGGCTTGTACTAAAGATGGGGCTAAGTCTGCTGCAGATTCGTCTGGTACCGGAACAGGAGGATCGATGGCCCGTTTTACCATAGCGGCTAATCACCTGTACCTGGCGGATTATAATACTATCGAAGTGTATGACCTGGCCGATGCGGCTAATCCGGTTAAAAAAGCATCCGTGAATGTTGGCGGCTGGGGTGTAGAAACCATTTACCCCTACATGGATAAATTATTTATTGGTTCCAGAGACGGAATGTTTATTTATTCTATTACCAATCCTTCTAATCCTGTGAAATTAGGAGAAGCCCGCCATGTACGCAGTTGCGATCCCGTTGTGGCGAATGATACTATCGCCTATGTTACGTTACAAGGCGGTTCTGCCTGCGGGCCTGCACAGGATGGATTGTATGTTTATGATATTAAAAATATTACGGCACCCGTTCAGAAAAGTTTGTTTCCCATCTCTTCGCCTTTAGGTCTTGGCTTGAAAGATTCAGTTGTATTTGTTTGCCGCGGCAGTTCAGGACTTTCTCTTGTGAATGTTAAAAACCCATCTTCACCCAAATTGATGTATACTGTTGAAGATGGCAATTTTAAAGATGTTATTCCCTATGATAATTTATTGATATGCTATGTAAGTACAGGCCTTCTGATATATGATATCAGCAACCTGAACAAGATAGGAAAAGTTGGTACGGTGAATTATTGATCTTCTTTAGTTGAGAATTACCTTACTAAATCAAAACAGCTTAGACTACCTGAATCGTCAAAATGCAAAAAGGCTTTTACCGTCATTTATCAGGAATAAGGCTGATCAATTGATCAATGCATTACCTTTTATTTTTAGAATGTGAAAGTGAATAAATATGAGTTGTGAGTGTTTTTTCATTGAGCATTGAACATTTTTCTCTTTAAAAAAATGCTCAATTTTAATACGCAACGTTCGAGTCAATCATGCCGCATTCCTTCCGCGACCCTGAATACATGCAGCAGATAAGGAAATAACGCATCCATCGTTTCTTCTACACCGCGGGTAGAACCGGGTAATGTAATGACTAATGTATTTTTGATAAACCCCGCTATACCTCTTGATAACATAGCATAGGGCGTTCTTTGCTGGCCATAGTTACGTGCTGCTTCCATGATGCCTGGAATTTCCCTGTCTATCAATGGTCTTATAGCATCAGGCGTTACATCTCTTGGAGAAAGACCAGTGCCACCGGTAAAGAGAATAAGATCGTATCCATCTTCGCTCAACTGTTTTACTTTAGTTTGTATCAAACTAAATTCATCAGGAATAATTTCATAAACTTCAGCAGCCATACTATGCTTCCCGAGTTTTTCAATGATCTTTTTGCCGCTGCTATCTTGTTTTTCCCCATGAAAAACGCCATCCGAACAAACAATCACAGCAGTTCTAAGATTACTGATTAACTGATCGTTAAAATCTGTTTTACCGCCTTTCTTGCTTTCCAGCCTGATCGTTGATATTTCAACCCCTTTGTCCAAAGGTTTGAGCATATCATAGATCGTTAATGCGGTAATAGCGGCTCCATGCATGGCTTCTACTTCCACGCCGGTTTTATAAATGGTATGCACTTCCACTGAAATGATAATATTCAGGCCCTCCAGTTTATGCGTTATAGCTGCATACTCAACAGGAAGCGGGTGGCAATCAGGAATCACATCGCTTGTTTTTTTTATAGCCAATAGTCCCGCAGCCCTGGAAAATTCAAATACATCTCCTTTGGGAACTTTTTTATTTTTTATGGCATCAATAGTCTCTTGTTTGGAAACGGTGATAATTGCCGATGCGATCGCTTGCCTGAGAGTGCTTGTCTTGCGTGTTATATCAACCATACTTTATTGATTCTTTCCTTTGGCCGAAGTTAATACCCAATTACTGATTTTATTTACGCAATGCTTTAACCTGTGCGGGTGTTATAATACCCGTTACTTTATTACCCCAGGTATTACGTACATAATTCAGCACATCGGCCACCTGCTCATCGCTTAAATAAGGTTGGGGTGGCATGATCGCATTATACATTTTTTTATTTACCATTACTTCTCCGCTCTGACCATCTAAGATAATATTGATTAGCGTTTTAGCGGGTTTCCTGATATAGTCGGCTTTAGCAAGCGGGGGATTAAGGTCCGTTGTGCCTTTGCCATCTTGCATATGACAGTTCATGCAATAGGTTGTATATACTTCGTTGCCACGTTTGATACTTTTAGCCAGGTCATCTTTTTGAAAAAAAGAGCTGCCGATAATAAAAAAACTGAGAAGAATAAAAAGGATACTTGTTGTTTTTATCATTCTTTATATATTTAAGGGTATTTATATTTTATTTGATTTAAAATAGCTCCGGATCATTTATTTTCTTTCCATTGATAGGTTTCATCTTCAAATAATTCTTTGCCCCAAACAGGTAATTCTGCTTTTATTCTTTCGACCGTTTCTGCACAGGCATCAATAGCCGCTTTACGATGCGCAGATGATGTAAAAACAAATAAAGAAATTTCTCCGGCTGCCACCTTGCCCAGGCTATGATAGACATGCATACAGGTCAGTTCGAATTTAGAAAAAATATCTTCTCTTATGGAGTGCATTTTTTCCAGTGCCATTTCTTCATAAGTAGTGTATTCAATTGCTGCTACAGTTTTATCATCGATCACATCAGCTCTTACCTGTCCTAAAAAAATACTGTGGCCGCCAATAGCTGTTTGTGTGCTGTGCTTCTGAATACTGTCAGCAATAAAGGAAGCAGCAACCGGCCCCTGTACAAATATATTTTTTGGTTTTCTTTCTTTCATCCGTATAATTTTATTCATTTTATTATAAGGTAATGAAAATTTTAGCATAGACGTTTCATGATTGTTGCGGCTGGTGTTGCTTTTTCCAGGTTTCAATACCGCCTTTAAGGCTATAGATCTTTTTTGTTGATCCAAAAATACCGGATAATTGTTTCGCTGCCTGTTTACTGCGTTTACCCGACTGGCAAAAAACCACTACAGTGTTTGCCTTTATTACCTCAACAGAATCTTCTATTTGCCTCAAAGGAATTTTGTGCGTATGAAATTCATTGACAGCAGGTAGCTCATCTGTCTCACGAACATCTATTACATCAATGCTTTCATTTTCCAGCAGGTCATCAAATACATCACAATTAATTTCGAATGATGCAGGTGATGATGAACAAAGCCATTCATAATCCATTTGCTTAAAAAGTATTTCATTAGCAGGTATCAGTGACCGGGTTTCTTCTCTTGCTGACAATCCCAATTCATAGACCTGGTTATTCAATGCATTATAAGTAAAAAGCCGGTTGATAAGAGGCTCACCTAAACCGGCAATTAATTTGATGGTTTCATTCGCCATCATCATGCCGATAATACCAGGCAATGCACCTAACACCCCCGCTTCAGCGCAATTCAATACGTCGTCATCCTTAGGTGGCTGAGGAAACAGGTCCCGGTAGTTCGCCGCCTTGTCATTACTTTTTTTGCGATAATTTAAAATAGCTGTTTGCCCTTCAAATTGTGAAACAGCACCATACACCAACGGCTTATCAAGCAATACACAGGCATCATTGATCATATACCGGGTCGAAAAATTATCGGTGCCATCAATAATAATATCAAATGATCGCATGAGATCCAAAGCATTTTCAACAGTCAGTCGCTGATTAAATGGAATAATATTTATTTCAGGATTCAATTGCCCCAAAACGGAAGCTGCTCTTTCTGCTTTTGATGATCCAATATCATTCACAGTATACAAAGGCTGCCGGTGAAGATTGGTAAGAGCTACGGTATCATTATCTACAATTCCTATTGTTCCAATTCCTGCTGCTACAAGATATTGTAATGCCGGGCACCCAAGACCACCGGCGCCAATCACCAACACTTTAGCCTGCAGCAATTTTTGCTGGCCAGCCTGGCCAAACTCTTTTAAAAGTATCTGGCGCTGGTATCTTTCGTATGAATTTTTTTCTTTCATTTTTTATCCACCGGAAAAGGGTGGGAGTAAGGCAACAATGCTATCTTTTTTTAAAATAGTATTTGCTACAACTGTTTGTTTATTGACGGCCATAATATAGTTACTGCCGGCAAGGGCCGGGTACAATTTATTCAGTTCGTTTACGAGACCATTGGTATCCACTATATCCGTGAGTGTAAGCGTACTGGTATTTATTATATCAGTAAGCTGTCCAAATATCATTATCCGTACCTGCATAGTTACACGAATTTACTTCAGTTGGTTGTTATTTGAGCTTGTTTGTTACGATCGGCACAATTAAAATTATCTTTGTTTCAATTTATTTTATATGGGCAAGTTTCATGATTCTATGAGTGGTCAGCACGAAGAGTTTATCAAAGCGCAGCATTTATTTTTTGTAAGCACAGCGCCATTGAGTACTGAAGGACATATTAATCTTTCTCCTAAGGGCCTTGACAGTTTCCGGATCTTTTCATCAACACGGGTTGCCTACATGGATATAGTAGGAAGTGGCAATGAAACTTCGGCACATATCCTTGAAAACGGACGTATCACTTTTATGTTTTGTGCATTTGGGGGCCCACCCAATATTTTAAGACTATATGGCAAGGGGTATGCCGTTTTACCCGGCGATCCCGAATGGGCCGGACTATCTTCTTATTTCACGCTGCTGCCATCTACCCGGCAGATCATTGTAGCCGATATTTTTAAAGTGCAGACATCCTGTGGCTTTGGCGTTCCTTATTATGAATATACAGGGGAAAGAGACCATTCGCACAAATGGGCCGAAAAGAAAGGCTTTGACGGGCTTGAAGAATATAAAAAAGAAAAAAATAGGATCAGTGTGGATGGATTACCTACGGCCTTGTCGCAACATTAAGCAGATGTAAATAATAATTTATACGCAGCCATCACCAATACCAATGCCAGTAAATATTTCAGGATCGTTTGTTTAAATTTTAGTGAACCAAAATAAGCCCCGCAAATACCACCAACAAATGCTATGGCTACATACATATACATATCAGCGCTGAAATGAATCCCTTTTGTTAACTGACCTGCCAGGCCGGATAAGGAATTGACAAAAATGAATAGAGCACTGATGGCAGCCGTTTGTTTCATATCAGCCCATTTCAGCAATAATAAAACCGGTGATAAAATAATACCGCCCCCGATGCCGATCAACCCGGACAGGAAACCAATAACAGCGCCGATAAACAGCGACAATGTTGTATTGGCTTTTTTTATTTCATTTACCTGTATGTTACTGAAAAACAGGAAACGGATAATAGGAATGATCAACAGTAAACCCAATATTTTCTTATAAACAGTAGCATCTACAGTAACCAGGCCACCTATAAAAGCCAGGGGTATGGATGCTATTGCGAATGGCAGGAATAGTTTCCATTTAAAATATCCACCCCTGTAAAATTGAATAAACGAAGTAAGTGATACGAACAGGTTCAGCAGGAGTGCCGTAGGTTTCATCACATCCGGCGCTATACTGAAAATAGCCATCAGGGCAAGATAGCCGCTTGCACCGCCATGCCCGACTGATGAATATAAAAAGGCTACTAAGAAAAGTAAAATATAAAACAGGACGATACTATCCATACTTAAAAGCTATTGTGGCAGTAAATGTATTTCAACCAATTCATCTTTTTCACATATTGTTGCCTCTTCATTTATTTTTATAAGACAATTGGCATTTGCAAAAGAGCTTAACCGGTAAGATTCCTGTGCACTCAATGGAGTAACGGCTTTTCCATCATAGAGTCCTTTTAGAAAATGAGTAAGGCCGGCTGTTTTTTTAAATGGCATTGCCAATGGAACCCGCATTACTTGTAAAGCGGTTTTTTGTTTACTTATTTTCTTCAAAGCCGGTTCCACATACTCATAAAAACAGGTGAGAACAGAAGCAGGGTTTCCCGGTAGTCCAAAAACCAGTTTGTTTCTCTTTTTCCCAAAATAAAATGGCTTGCCGGGTTTCTGTTTTATTTTATGAAATACTTTTTCAATACCATTTTGCTCAGCCGCGGCTGCTACAAAATCATAATCGCCAACACTGACACCGCCTGTTAAAAAGACTATATCGCTTTGTTGCAATGCTTCTTCAATGACTTGCTTTACTATTTCTAATTTATCTTCCGCTTTATATACTTTTACTTCTTGTATATGCATTTGTTTCAGCGCTGCCTGCAATGAGAATGAATTTGATTCATATACGTGTCCGTGTAGCAATGGCTTACCGGGAGTCTGCAATTCATTTCCTGTAACAATGATGCTGACAGAAGGATGTGGGTATACTAAAACTTCTGTAACACCAATGCCCGCGAGGAATCCAATAGCAGCAGGCGTTAATAAAGTATCTTTTGCTACCGCTAATTCCCCGGCTTTTATTTCTGATCCTTTGGCTCTTATGTTCAAACCTTCCACTATGTTTTCATCATCTATGTACAAACTGCTATTTTCGACCTTTGTTTTTTCCTGCATCACCACTGTATCAGCACCCGCTGGCACTGCCGCACCGGTAAAAATGCGAACCGCGTTGCCCGGCAATAAGACAAATGTTTCACTACTACCTGCCGCCATCTCTCCTTTAATCTTTAATGATTGATTGGTTTTCCATTGATGAAATGAAAATGCATAACCATCCATGGAAGATTGGGCATAGCCAGGAATATCTATTGAAGCATATACATCTTCTGCCAATACCATTCCCGATGCCTGGGACAATTGCATCTTTACAGGTGGTAACGTAATTGTGGTTTCCTGGATTATTTTTTTTGCATCTTCTACTGAAATCATGCGCACATCCCCTAAAGGGGTATTAGGGAGTTTTATTTTATTCATTACGCTGTTATTCTCTATTCAAAATATCAAATGCTATTACTGGGAAGATAGCTGTTGCTCCCCTTTAGGGGATGTGGGCTTTATCCCCCAATCGTTATCATACTTCGGTTATTAATATCTTCTGCATGCAGGTGTTCAAAATCGGTTGTAAACTGCCCGCCCAATTCTTTGGCTTTGGATTGAATACTTTGATGAATCAAAGGAATCACATCTTCGCCTTTTCGAAAAGCGGTTAACAAGTCGGTTTCTTCTTTTGAAAAAAGACAGTTTTTTAATTTGCCATCGGCTGTTAATCTCATCCTGTTACAATCCCCGCAGAAAGGTTCACTCATGGTGCTGATGACAGCAAATGTCCCTTTATGACCCGGTACCTGGTAACCTTTCGCCGTATCATGTTTATCATCCTGCAAGCGAACTATCTGATATTTTTTGGTAATAACTTCCAGCATTTCGTGATAAGAAAAAACTTTGTTGCTGGTCCAGCGGTTGCCGGTGAATGGCATAAACTCGATAAAGCGAACATGTACCGGTTCATGCTTTGTCCATTCCACAAAATCATTGAGTTCGTTTTCATTCAACCCTTTCATGACTACCATATTCACTTTTACATGAAATCCCCGGCTCATCATAAGCTGAATATTATCATACACCAGTTTGAACTGGTCACGGCGTGTTACCAATTGAAATTTTTCTGGCTGCAATGTATCCAAACTTATATTCAGCGATTTGATATTTGCCTGCTCCAGCGTATCCGCGAATTCATGGAGCCGTGTTGCATTCGTTGTAAGCGTAAGTTTTACCGGCAATTTTGATAAGGCGAGAATAATTTCCTTCGCATCTTTTCTAACCAATGGTTCACCACCGGTGAGCCTGATCTTATTTACGCCCAGTCCAACAAATATTTTTCCAAGGGCTTCAATTTCATGCAGCTGCATCAGCCTTGAAGCCGGTGTAAATTCGTAATCTTCTTCGGGCATACAGTAAAAGCAACGAAGGTTGCAATTATCCGTCAGCGAGATCCGGAGATAATTATGAATACGATTGTAGGAATCTATGATCATTTCGTACGAAATTACTATAATAAAAACATTTGGCCTCGGCTATGCTAATCGTGAAGAGTTTCTGCATGATAAATACAATATTGCGCTTTATAAGATGTGGTTAAAGGGAAATTTTGGAATACACAAAACCTGGTAATGCTTTTAAAAAATGAATTTAATCCAATGCTTTGTAATCTGCTTCTGTATCAACATCAATATTCCCTTTTACAAATAAAACTGTTGCAGTATCCTTGCTGTATTTCTCTACGATCTTCCTGGCGCCAGCATCACCTTTTAATTTCAGCAATTCGGTGAAAATAGTCTTATAAAAAAGTGCAGGCGGCCCAATAGTGTTTTCATACTGGCTGGTAACAATTAATTTGCCTGTGTTTTTTTGTGTAGCTATCAGTTCATTCAACAAGGATGAAGAAATATGTGGCTGATCACAAACCATCAGGATCACAGCCTCTGATAAAGAGGCGATATGTATTAGTGTATTTAATCCGCAACGGATAGAAGAAGCCATGCCTTCTTCCCATTCATTATTTTCAACAATATGCACTTTTTTTTCATCAATCTCTTTTTCCAGTAATGCTGCATTGGCTCCCAGCACTACAATCACCGGGTTGGCATCTGCGTCATTAGCCATATCAACGGTATGTGCTAAAAGGCTTTTACCATTGTAGGGAAGTAGCTGCTTCGGTCTGCCCATTCTACTGGATGAGCCTGCAGCCAACACTATGATGGCGCAACTATTCGCTATATGAGTTTTTGTATTTATTGTTATTTGTTTTTATCAGAGATGTTGACCTGTTCAATGACAAAGTCGTTACGGGAATGTATAGTGCCGGTATTACTATGTAATGATAATCCTTGCTTTCCGTTCAGCACTGCCTTTATTTCGGATAAAATAGATAAGGCTATTTCTTCAGAGGTTTCTGCTCCTATGTCAAGACCAACCGGACTGTGAACAGAAGCGAGTTGCTCTTTGGTCAAATGAATTCCCTGCTCGTTCCATTCGCCTAACATACGCTCCAGCTTTTTTTTAGGGCCAAGCATACCAACATAAACTACATTCCTCTGTAGTAATTGAAGAAGCGTCGCCATATCATAATTATAGTTATGCGTCATTAACAAAAAAACAGTTTGTTTGTCTATTGGTATTTGTTCCAATACCTTTTCCGGTTTCGAAACCAATACCTGGCAAGAAGGAGAGAAGCGTTCTTTTTTTGCATAAGCAGGTCTTCCGTCAATGACCGTGGTTTCCCAACCCATAATCTCAGCCATAGCAACCAGCGGGATTACATCATTTCCTGCGCCGATAACAATTAATGAAACAGCAGGTTCTATCAATTCGATAAAAGCAGTGAGGTTTTGATTTTCCGTAATATAATTTCTGAACAGGGAATGACCGTTTGTCAAAACCTGCATTCCATCTTTAACCAGGATATCATTTAAGATAGAGGCATTGCCTTCTGCCTTCTCATTTTCTCTCAGCAAAAAACAGGTACCTGGTTGAGAATCTTTTTTATCATTCAATGAGAATAGTGTAATTAAAACCGCTTTCTGACGTCTTTCTGCAATGGTTTTTAAAAACTGAATTGGATTGTTTGGATCAGTTGTATTGATAGGTTCAATCAATACTTGTATAATACCATTGCAACCAAGACCAATACCCAATATCGCATCGTCCTCATCCATGGTGTCATAGGTAACCAGCATGGATCGTTGCTGCGACATTACTAATAATGCTTTGCGCAATGCATCACCTTCGAGGCAACCACCGCTGATAGCTCCAGTCAGCTGACCTTTTTCAGTTATCAGCATCCTGGCTCCAGGCCGACGGTAGGATGAGCCATCTACATGCACTACAGTGGCAAGAGCTGTTTGCTTGCCTTGTTTTTGTGCTTTATCAAATGAGTGAATAATATCTTTTATTTCTTTCATTAGCTTGACCGTAACTTTTCGTACTTCAATTTACTTAGAAACCCCCAAACCCCCTAAAGGGGGCTTTAGCCTCCGCTTGTTGAAGAGTGTTTTGCTTCTGGCAACTGCGTAGATTGCAGTCTGCTTTAATGTTCGAAAACTTTCGCATATTTTCGGGTTGCTGTTAATCCTGGCAGGGACAAAACTATTAAGTGGATGAAAATTTATCTAACCGATCAGGCAAAATCTTTTCCAAAACATCTTGAGTTTTTGAAGCGACAAGACATCATCGAATATGATATCTCAAAGCTGGCAGAAAAAACTACTTCCATTAGTATTGATACAGATAAAAATTTAGCAGACTTAAACGTTGACTTTTTTTTCAATTATAACATTTTTCCAGACAACATTATAACGTTTTTAAGTCAATGGAAGTTTGAAAAAAGAAAAATGCAAATTGGTGACACAATAGTTCAGCAAGCATTTATTCCTCCATCCCGGCACTTTTCACAAAAAATAATTTTTGGAGTTAGAATAAATAAAATAATCAATGAGTCAACAAGACTTGGCTATAGTTATGAAACACTTAAAGGACACGTAGAAATGGGTATATCAACTTTTACAATAGAGAAGCCTGAAAGCGGGGATACGGTTTTTAAAATTCATACGTACTCCAAGCCAGGAAATGCATTGGCACAATTAGTTGGCCCTATTTTTTCAGTTCCTTATCAAACCTTTTGTACAACGAAGGGCCTTAAAAATGTAAAGAGACAATTAGAACAATCTTCATGATACAGAAAAATATACCTGTAACAATATTTGAAATAACAGGACGGTGATCTATTCGAATTCTTTAATACTATTTCATCTGTCAGACTCTAAAGCCCCCTTTAGGGGGTTTGGGGGTTTTCAAAACTTCACACACTCTTTCTCTTCCTTTTCCGTATAGGCTACATTATACTGTTTCAACACATCATCCGGCACCCCATTCCATTTATTAGGTGTATTACCTGCATAGCCAATATCTTTAACACCTATTTCTGAAGTGTAAAACCCGCTGGCTGTCAGGTTGCGCATCAGCGAAAAGAACACAACACCTTGCTTCATTTCCGGTTTTGCTTTTTTAGGATAAGCGATCTGGTCAACCATTTCAATTTGCTGTTGCTGACTGCAATCTTTAAA
>JAKFEJ010000479.1:0-1653 GCA_036675745.1 Chitinophagaceae bacterium
GTGAAAAAAGCAACAACAACCGGCAATACAAGCCAGCAAATAAAAGCTTGCGCCAGCCAATAAGTTTGCCAGGCCCAGCCCGTCACTTTTTTCTGGGGTGTATAGCATAGTGCCGCTCCTGTTGCACCTACTGAATGATATAATACGCCGTTGATTACTTCCATATCATTGTTTCTCCCCGGTTATAAATTGTAAAACTGTTTTGCATTTGTATAAAATATTTTTTCCTGTTCTTCTTCTGTTACCAGTTCAGCTACTATATCTTTATACATTTTCCATGTGTTATTATAATTATCCGCCTGTAATGATACCGGCCAGTCTCCACCACAAAAACATCTATCGCTGCCAAAATGCTGCAAAGCAAATTCTATATACGGTTTAAGTTGATGGGCAGTCCTGTTTTGAAAATTACCCGATGCCGTACCGAGTCCTGATATTTTCGCATAAAAATTCTCATTGGCCGATGCCTTCTTCATCAGTTCGCCCCATTTTCCAAATTGTTCCTGTGTTGCAATTGGCGGCTGGCTTAAATGATCGAATACCATTCTTAAACCAGGCACCTGCTCTGCTACTTCCAATGCCGCTTCGATATGAGCCGGCAATACAGCTACTACATCATAAGGAATATCATGCACCGCTAATATTTTTAAACTTTCTATCACCGCAGGTTGCAATAACCATTGCGGATCTTTCTCATCATGAATTTGATGCCTTATTCCTTTCAAATATTTCTCTTTCAAATATCTTTCTTCCAGTATTTGTTGAGTCGCTTCAGTATCCACCAGGGGAAGCCAGCCAACTACTCCGGTAATCCAATCAGTTTTACAGGCTGTTTCCAGCATCAATTCTGTATCTTCCAAATTTCCGCTGGCCTGTACCAATACACCTGCAGTAATACCTGCTTGTTTTCTTTCAGCTTCCAACTGTTCAATTGTCCAGGTATTGTTCAATATAGAAGTATCATCCTTCAGCCAGGAATATTCAGCCCGGCGAAGATCCCATACATGAACATGTGTATCAATTATTCCCTTCATCATACCAGGCGATTCTTCAGTTTTTTATTACAGGCTGAAGTTCTTTCACTAATCCCCGTCCGACCGGGTCATCCGGGTGGGCAAGCTGTTTTTCTATTTCTTTATTATCTTCTCCAAGCACCGGCGCTCCTTTTGCCGATATTAATAATTTACCATCCACCCGTATCGGGCAACGTGTTGTTTTTACCGATAAACCATTACTTGTTTTCACAGTGATTTCCATATTTAATAAACGATACCCTTCTTCTTTCATTAATTTGTCATAATCCATTACGGGTGCGCACCAAATATCCGCTTTTTCTAAAATCGCCAGCCAATGAAATGCTGCATTTGAAATAAGATGATGGGCTAATATTTCTTTTATTTCGTCCCGCTTATCAAACCAGTCATTACTATCTGCAAACTTTTTTAAAGGTTCGCATTGCAGCAATTCCGCCAGCAACAAAATATTGGTCATGGCCAACGCAATGTACCCATCATTTGTTTTATAAATACCGTAGGGAGCAGCAATATAAGCATGCCCGCTGTTAACAGCACTTCTAACCGGCAACTGGTTGCCATCATTATAATAGCAGGTCAATACTTCAAACTGAAAATCAAGAATACTTTCAAACATGCT
>JAKFEJ010000499.1:0-1652 GCA_036675745.1 Chitinophagaceae bacterium
ATGCTGGATGAAATTTTGAAGAGCTATGAATGATGCATAGATATGGAAATGAGCAAATGGCTAATGTGTAAATATGCAAATGGAAGAAATCTTATATAGAGGGTTCATCCCCTCCCTGGAGGGGCGAATTTAGGAAGCTATAAAATTTAAACGACTGGGGTGGGTTTCCGCATATAAAAAGAAAAGAAATGTTTGTATGTGTAATATGAAAATGTGGTAATGAAAGAAAATTCCATATTTAAACGAACATAAACCAAATACAATAAACAACCATAAACTTATCTATCCTGATCATTCACAATTCACTATAATGGAACGTCCGCTTACAAAAAATATTCACCCGGATCGGCTACCGCTTGATCTTAAAATATATGAGACCACAGGAGGATATGCTGCCTTGCGGAAAGTGCTGAAAGAAATGTCACCGAAAGAGGTGCAGAAACTTGTGCAGGATAGTAACCTGAAAGGTCGTGGCGGAGCAGGTTTCAATACCGGGATGAAATGGAGTTTTGTTCCAATGAGCAATGATACGCCTCGTCCGAAATATATAATCGTCAATGCGGATGAAATGGAACCCGGTACATTTAAAGACAGGCTATTGCTCGAAGGAAATCCGCATCAGTTGATAGAAGGAATGATCGTGGCGGCTTATGCCATCCAGGCGGATATCGCTTATGTTTTTTTAAGATGGGCTTATCGCAAAGCCGCTCAGCTCATACGAAAAAGCATTGATGAAGCCTATGCCGCGGGTTATCTCGGAAAAAATATTATGGGTAGTGGATTCAGTTTGGAAATGCATTTACATACCGGTGTAGGCCGTTACATGTGTGGCGAAGAAACCGCTTTATTAAATGCACTGGAAGGTAAACGTGCCACTCCAAGAGCCAAGCCTCCTTTTCCACAGGTTAGTGGATTGTTTGGCAAACCCACCATCGTTAATAATGTAGAAACATTTTGTTGTGTACCGCATATTATAAACAACGGAGCCGATTGGTTTAAAAGTTTAAGTTATAGCGAAGATGGTGGAACAAAAATTTATGGTGTGAGCGGAAAAGTAAACCGGCCCGGCGCCTGGGAACTGCCAATGGGTGTAACCATGCGGGAACTGATAGAAGAACATGCAGGGGGAATGAAGAACGGTTATAAATTAAAAGGCGTATTACCGGGTGGCGCCTCAACCGATTTTTTAACAGAACAACATCTTGATATCAAAATGGATTTTAAATCTGTAGCGGCAGCAGGCAGTCGTTTAGGCACCGGCACTATGATAGTGATGGATGATGCAACTTGCCCGGTTGGTTTTGTACATAACTTGCAACATTTTTTTGCGCAGGAAAGTTGTGGCTGGTGTACGCCTTGCCGTGAAGGATTGCCATGGGTAGAAAAAATTTTATTAAGCCTTGAAAAAGGAGAAGGGAGAACGGAAGATCTTGAAATATTGGAAATGCATGGAGAACTGCTGGGGCCGGGAAATACTTTTTGTGCATTGGCTCCCGGGGCAATGGAGCCATTGCAAAGCGCATTGAAATATTATAAAGAAGATTTTGAAAAACATATAAAAGAGAAGAGATGTCCGTATGAATAAATAATGTGAAAATGTGCAAATATGAAAATGTGCAAATGAGGGAAATGAGAAAAATCTCCATAGAGGG
>JAKFEJ010000076.1:0-1649 GCA_036675745.1 Chitinophagaceae bacterium
ATGATCAAATTAAATAAGTAAACTGCCGGTTAATTTATAGTTTCTTTTTTATTTGAAGTTTCCCTAAATAACGCAATATAGCTTCAACATAATAATAATCAGCATAACTTAAAGGCACATCAATTTCTGATTTGTTGGGCAAATGCCCTACCGAATGTTGTAATAAGAAACCTCCCGCCTCATCCCCAATCGTTTTATAGGGTGGCCTTGAAAGATTTTTCAAAATTGCAATAGCGTCATCCCGATATTTTTTTCTATCGCGTAGAGAAACATATTCAGAAAGCTCCAGCAAGGCAGAACTGATAATCGCTGCTGCGGACACATCACGGTATGCAGCAGGAATGCCTGGTGCATTAAAATCCCAATAAGGAATTTTATCTTTTGGCAGGTTGGGATGATTCAAAATAAAATTGGCGATATAGATGGCTTGTTGCAGGTATTTATTGTCTCCCGTTTCCCTGTACATCATGGTATAACCATAAAGGCCCCAGGCCTGTCCCCTAGCCCATGCCGACTCATCAGCAGCTCCCTGGTGAGTATGTTTTTTTTGTACTACACCATTGTTCGGGTTGTAATCAATCACATGGTATGAACTATGATCGCCACGAAAATGATTCTTTAAAGAAGTATTTGCATGTGTCACCGCGATTTTATAAAAAGAAGAATCATTTGTTTGCCGGAACGCATACATCAGCAATTCAAGATTCATCATATTATCAATGATAACCAGAAAATGAGATGAGTCAGAATTCCAGGAACGGATACAACCTACTGCAGGATTAAAACGGCTGCTTAAAGATTTTGCGCTGTTAATCAAAATGGTATCATAGGCGGAAGATTGTAATACTTTAGCTGCATTACCAAAACTGCAATACATCATAAAGCCCAAATCATGTGTTCCTTTATTGAATTGTTCTTTTTTCAACAGGTTTAAGACGCTCAATCCCTCTTTCAGCAGGATACTATCATGAGAAAATTGATAGAGGTAAAATAAAGTGCCGGGGTAAAAACCGCTTACCCAACCATCAGAACCGGTTGTTAACAATTTATTTTTCTCAAAGGTTCTGGGTAATTTATTCTCAGGCCGTATTTTCATTAATAGCTTGTATTGCGATGACGACTCAATCATTACCTGCTGTACTACTGTACCCACCTTATTATCGCCACCAGCTTTTTTCTGTACACTACAAGATGCAAATAAGCATGCAATGATAAAACCAAAACAAGCCTTTTCAAAACGTTTTACAGTAACTGGCATAAGGGACCCCTATTTGTTTGTTTTACAAATATGCTTACTTATCAAATAATTTATTTGCAGGTTTTAATGAATGGAATGGACTATATAACTATTGTGATCGCTACTAACAGCACTATGATTTGACCCACTACTTTTGCTTGCAAAATTCAAATTAAGACTACAATTGAATGCTTGCGTGATAAATCATATGCTTCTAATACGTGATAGAAATTTTCTTTTGATAGATAAAATAAAAGTAATAATAAGCAGCAGCCATATTTCATTATCGCACACTGAAAACTAATTATTTTGAAAGTCGTCCAACCTGAGCTCTTCAAAAACGATTCCTTCATAGGGCCGTTGATAGCCTGCTTCATAAAAAAAACCGACATTACCATTTGGGAGAACTGTT
>JAKFEJ010000031.1:0-11835 GCA_036675745.1 Chitinophagaceae bacterium
GGATATACTTCCTGCGACAGTAAAAGAAAAATATGCCATCCGGCTTTCGCCTGCTGCGGATAACCATACCGATGAATTGGTATTGGGATATACCAAATTAGATAAGCTATAAACCCGGTGTTGTATCAACAATAATTTAATAGTCTGTTTAATCCCGGATCCACGGAATAAAAGACAGCTTCCGGGCCGGATAAGCCTTTCACTTTACTTTTCAAATTCAGCCATTTTTTTACCAACATGCTCCATCACTTCATTGAATTCTTTTTCAGGGCTAAAATCAAGAATCTTTAAATCCTCTTCAACGATGGCGGTATGTCCTGCCGGCCAGTAAAAAACATCACCTGTTTTAACCACTTCTTCTGATCGGTCATCATAGATTATTCGTACTGCGCCCTGAACGATGTAACCCCAATGCGGACAATGGCAACTGTTATTCTTTAGTCCCCGGAACAAAGGTGTAAAGTCAGTTCCTTTTGGTATTTCATTAAAAGCAACAGTCATTCCTCCAAAGCCAGTTATGTTGCGCATAACAGAATCAGGAGTCTTCATGATAATGGGCATATCCTTTTTGTTGATTTTCATAATTGTTTTTTTATGTTAGGAGTTTATATCTGCTTACCTGTAACTGTTTGCTTTAATCAGACCATAGCTCCTGCTTCCGCCCTTTGCGGTTTTATATTTTGATTTACCCTGAATAAATTATTGGGATCGTATTTTGCTTTTATCTCAGCCAATTTTTTATAATTATCGCCATAAGTAGCTTTGATCCTGTCTTCACCTTCATCCATCATAAAATTGATATAAGCGCCGCCGGCGGAATAAGGATGATGGGCATTCCAGTAGTCCCTGGCCCAGTCGATGATCTTGTCTTTATTGGATTGGTCCGGATCTATACCAACGATAACAACAGCATAATTGGCATCACGGTAATTCCACGCCGTTTCATTTTTACCCACTCTTGATGCGGCGCCGTTTACCGGATACATGTGCATACTGGAGAGTGGTGTGGGTAATTCTTCACCATATTTTACGTGAACATCAATAGCTGCTTCAGGCAGGTCTTTTACATAATCTGCCTTCCAGTACCAGAGTAAGCCGGGCGGATAAAGCCCGTCGAAAAGAGTTTGAAGAGCAGGCACCGGTATTGGCCCCACAAAATCCAATGCGGGTGTTTTAAACGCACGGATGGGTTTAAACACTTCTTCGGCTTCATCCATATCACCGGTATAGCACCATACCACGCCGCACATTTTTTTCAGGTGCAGATGTTCGGGAAAAGAAGCAACAGGCGGAACGGTCAGCGTCGCAAAAAATCCATAAACATTATCCGGCGCTTTACTGATAAAGTTGTGATACCATGTCAGCATTTCTTTTGTATCGCTGACAGGCCATAGCATGGGTCCGCCATAAATGGTATGGGCAGGGCATAGTTTGAAAAGAAAGGAAACAACAACGCCAAAATTGCCACCACCGCCACGCAGTGCCCAAAACAGATCTGTATTTTCATTAGCAGATGTTTTTACCAGGTTGCCGTTTGCCAATACCACTTCTGCTTCCAGCAGGTTATCAATGGAAAGACCGTATTGTCTTGTCATATACCCAAGTCCGCCGCCAAGGGTAAGCCCCGCCACACCTGTTGTTCCAAAAATACCTGCCGGAACTGTCATACCCACTTCATGAGTGGCAGCATCCATTTCTTTTAACAGGCAACCGCCCTGCACTTTTACTGTTTTAGAGGCTGTATCAACTTTTATTTCTTTCATGGGTGAAAGGTCAATAACCAATGCATCGTCTGCAATGCCAAGCCCTCCGGCGTTGTGACCGCCACCTCTTACGGCGAGTAGTATTTTGTTTTCTCTTGCAAAATTTACACAAGCAATCACATCCTGCACATCAGCACATTGTACGATCATAGCAGGTCGTTTATCAATCATACCATTGTAAACCTTGCGGACCGTATCATAACCGGCATCGGTGGGAAGTACCAGTTTGCCATGCAAACTGTTTCTGAAAGCGTTAATCAATTCGTTTGTCATGAGATAGATATTTATGTGCCTGCCGGTCGGCAGACAGGGTTAATGAATAATTATAAAGCCTGTATAAGGTATTATGCAGTTTAGCTAGTGTTTTTCTTAAAAGCTCAAAAAACTATCCGTTAATAAGCTCGACTGATTATTTTTAACTGATAAAAAGCCATGCCGCAGATAATAGCGCCAATTTGATTTTGCAAAGAGAGTTTTTGGGGTGCAGGATAAGCCAGTACAAAATTATTACTATACGTAGTATGTAGTTATCAATTACTGTTCAAAGAATAGCAATATTTGTTCAGTTATGTTAAGCTATGCCGGTTTTCGAAAGCATTGAGGGATTGCATCCAAACTTTTCCGTAAAGCATTTGGTAAAATACGAAGGGCTGTTAAAGCCCGTTTCAAAGGCTATTTCAGTAATATTGGCTTTCTTTTGTTTTAATAATTCCAATGCTTTATGCATGCGCAGGTCACGCATAAAATCGTTGGGCGAACGGCCGGTAATCGCTATGATTTTACGATAGAGTTGAGGACGACTGACGCAGATCTCACTACTGAGATTATTAAGGTCAAAATCCTGGTCGGATAATTTTGTTTCTGAAATGTGTAAGAGTTTTGACAAGAATACTTCTTCTGTCTCACTGAGTGACCTGGCGGAACTGCTATTGTTTACCAGTTGATCATCTTTGCACAGTTTTTTTACCAGGGAAGAAATAATCACCTGGTTATTATTGGCAGTGACACTTAAACGATGAGCCAGCCTGATTGCTTCCGTAAAAAAATCTCCTTCTTTTGTTACAGGCTGCGCTGCACTGATACCTATTTTAAAAACAATAGCAGGGTTTTTTATTTCTGATTCAACCAAAGCTTTTTGTATCTGTAAAGCACATTGTACTGTCTCTGTAGAATCCTTAAAAATTCCGATAAGGCTGTCATCAATATCCCATTTTATTTCACGGCCGTTGAAGGCTTCCATTTTTTCAGCGATCAGTTTTCTTGCCCAATGCGGTGTTAATAAAAGGGAGAGGTCTTTTGAATTTTTAGCAGATGTAATGCCATAAACGGATGCAACAAGGATATTCCTGTATCCGAGGTCAACTGTTCCATCTTTGTGTAGTACATGCCCGTGATCAACCGTAATGTCTTTACCCATCAACCTTTCATAAATTCCAGGTTCAACTTCTGTGAGGGCACAAGCTACATTGCCATGCGCCATCTGGTGTACCTTTTCACAGGTCTCTTTATCGGGGCCTTCTACCAGGCAGAATACAGTGCCTTCTTCTTCGTTTACCCAAAACTGGTGATATTTCACGCCATATTGATCCTGTACGCCAATGTCAGCTATATGGGCAGTTTTTACAGCTTCAATTGTTACATTTTCGAACTTATGAAAATCCATGTACAACGGCATCTGATTTTTTTTTATTGATCTGGTAATGGCAATGAAAGATTTTTCTTTCGGTACTAAAGCGGTGATGATCTAAACTTTCCTTTAAACACCTGGTTGAATGAGTTGCGTTTTCAAAGCCACTACTGTTTGTAATTTGTTTAGTTATTTACTGTTTTAAATATGTTAAGGGAGGCCCAACTCTTTCAAAGCCGTGTGCCTTCCTGAGATTGTCTCTTTCTGCTTCTGACATATTCGTAGCTATACCTTCACTGAGTTTCTTAAAATACTCTTCCATTTTACCAGCAGGTTGATGGCCTATAATTACTTTTGCTTCTCCTTGTCCAATCTTTGCAAAAGTGTGGGGCACCATCCTTGGGCCAAACACAAGGTCACCAGGTTTCGCATTGTAGGTTTTGTCTCCTACTTTGATAAGAAACTCTCCCTGCAAAACATACCAAAATTCATCCGTGTCATAATGAGTATGAAGTATGGGGCCGCCTTCTTTTAGTCGTGTTGATTCAAAAATAAACATATCTCCATCAGTATCCCTGGTTGATACTTTACAATAAAAAGCGTCGCCGTCAAAAGGAGAAATGCTTTTATCAAACCGGTCTTTTCCGGAGTCAACCTTGAAGCCTTTGTCTTCCCTGTTTTTGATTTTGGGTCTTGCATAAATATTGAAAGAGGTAGTAAAAAAGGAACCAATGGCAAGGCCAAACTTCAAAAAAGAACTGCGTTTCATAAATTTTGTTTTGAATTTGAAAAATCAAAATTTTTACGATCAGGAGCTGAGGAATGATGCCCAACGGAATTATGGGTAACACCATTTTGTTTCCGGTATTGCAAAGATGAGGACTTAAATTTTTCTTTAAACACCCGGCTGAAATGAGTGGCATTTTCAAATCCACTGTCGTAAGCCACTTCATTTACATTTTTTGTATTGGTATCCAAAAGTTGTTGCGCATATTCCAGTCTTTTTTGTGAAAGCCATTTACCGGGTGTGGCCTGCGGACATTTGTAGTGGAGAAAAAGCAAATCCTTTAGGGCCAAATGTGAAAACATTTCAGGATGCTCAACCTGGAAGTCGTAAGTATTGATCATACAACCGTGTTTGAGGTATCAAAAGCTCTATTAAGTTAAGCATTAAAATAATAGATTGGAGCAAACTATATAAGTTTTTAAGCGCTGAGACCATCTTGTTTAATTAATGGTAAAACTTTCTGTATCAGTATATTTACACTCCAGGATGGATTATATAAAAGAATACCGCAGATTTATCAATAGTCATTACCTGGCAGATGGTGTACGCATTACTGCCGGTGTAGTATTGCCATCGCTGATACTGGGATATTTTGGTCATTTGCAAACAGGTATTTCTTTGTCGCTGGGAGCTATGTGTGCAAGCATTACTGATAATCCCGGACCTATACATCACCGGCGCAATGGTCTATTTGCCTGTTGCGGTATCATCTTTATAGTTGCTTTGGTGGTTGGCTTTTCATTGCAGCAGACATGGCTGTTTATGATCGTGTTGCCGGTGCTATGCTTTTTCTTTTCTATGATCGGCGTATATGGCGCAAGGGTCACAGCTATTGGTATTGCCGCACTGCTGGCAATGGTAATGATAACACATGAAGGTTTACAAGGCCGGGAAATAATTTACTTCGCCATCTACTTACTTGCAGGTGGCATATGGTACACGGTATTAAGTTTATTGCTATACAGTATAAGGCCCTATAAGCTAATACAGCAGGTAATGGGGGAGTATGTGCTATCTGCTGCAAAATATTTGCGGGCAAGGGCAGAGTTTTATGCTACGGATGTTAACATTGATGATTGTTATGAAAACCTGATGCAATCGCAGTCGGATGTACAACAAAAACAGGAACTGATAGCAGAGCTCTTATTTAAAACGCGGAGTGTGGTAAAGGAATCCACCCATACCAGCCGTATCCTGATGATGGCTTACCTCGATGTATCCGACCTGCTGGAACGTACCATGGCTTCGCATCTTGATTACAAAAAACTGCATGCCTATTTTGATGACACCAATATCCTGGCTGAATACCGGCAAATTATTTTAACCCTGACCAATGAACTGGATGAAATAGCTATTTCGCTTAGCAGTGGGAGGGCATCGGGCTATGATCAGCGCATCGATAAAGACCTGGTTGAAAAAAGGGAGCATTTGCAACAACTACGGTTGGAAATATTAAATCCCAATAATCTTGAAGGGTTTATCAGCCTTCGTCATATACTCGATAGCATTGACGATATCGCCGCCCGGATCAGGACATTGCATCAATATACTTCTTACGACCGTAAGCTGAGGAATATAAAGATCAACACACCCGATCCTTCAAAATACCTGACCCGGCAAACGATAGACCCGCAACAGTTTTGGTCAAACTTTTCGCTGCAGTCCAATATCTTTCGTCATTCGCTGCGTATTGCTATAGCAGGCACGGCCGCTTATATCATTGGGCGTTTCTTCCCTTTCGGTCATGGCTATTGGATACTGCTTACTGTTATCGTTATTTTAAAACCGGGTTATAGTCTTAGTAAAAAAAGAAATATCGAGCGGCTGGCGGGTACATTGATCGGTGTCGCTATCGGGTGGGGGATCTTATATTTTGTAAAAAATAATACGGCCATTTTTATATTGTTTATCATTAGTATGATAGGGGGCTTTAGTTTTATGCGATGGAAATATATGGTGGGTGTAGTGCTCATCACGATGTACCTGCTATTCATGTTTCATATCCTGGAGCCGATGGATTTCAACGAAGTGGTTGAAGAGCGGATCATTGATACATTACTGGGAAGTATAATAGGATTTTTGGCTTCGTTTTTATTGCCACCAATATGGGAACGCCAACAGATAGGAGAGCTGATGCAAAATCTGACAAGGGATATTACCGTGTATTTTGAAAGTGTAGCTTATGTATTTACCGGCCAGCCTTACAACAAACAGTTATCTGCCGAAAAAAGAAAACATGCGTGGGTATCGCTGGCCAATGTTTCCGATGCCTTTACCCGTATGCTATCCGAACCAAAAAGCAAACGAAGGGATTCTAAAGAATTTCATCGCTTTGTAGTATTATCGCATATGCTGGTATCGCATATGGCTACGCTTAGTTATTATGCCGATTCATTAAAGCCGGAATATATTACAGAAGATTACCAGCCTTTGATAAAAGCAAGTATTGCTGAACTAACCACAGCAGGTAAATTATTAGCCAACCCTGATTTTAATGCACCGCAGAAATCACAAGATAATCCGCAGGCCTTGCTTGATAAAAAGATCAATGCACTGATGCAAACCCGCCAGCAGGAGTTGCAACAGGGGCAACTGGAATCGGAGAGTAAACGCTATCTTTCTACTTTCAAATCCATTACGGATCAATTTTATTTTGTATACAAAACAGCACAGGACCTGCAAAAAATATCCAGGAAAGTAAACGCCGTTTAAGGGGTTGATTGTATTGTTAAAAAAAGCCCCGATTAATTTGTCTTATTCTAAGCTTTTAGTAATTTCATTCTTCATCAAATAAAAAGGAGGTATTCATGCAATCAACAGATAAATCATGGACGCCTTCGGTTATTATCGCGTAACCGGGCTTTCTCCAAAAAATAATCTGCCCCGCAAGTGCGGGGAGCCATCCGATATAAAGGATGGCTTTTTTATTGAACATTGAATCCCGATAGCTATCGGGAGAGCGTTGAGCATTGAGCATTTTCCTGGTATGAGCTTAGAAAAATGTTCAATAACCAATGTTCAATGCTCAATATCTGACAGGATACAAAATCAAACTGGTTTTATCTTTTACCAGTTCTTTTATATGTTTAGCTGATCCTTCATGAGAAGCTTTAAATTTATCAAGAGTTGATTCATATTCCAATTCAGTGTTGCAGCTTGTTATAACTACAAGCAAATTCTCGTCCTGGTAAACAGGCAGCCTGGGAAAATCATTTTCTTCCATTTCACTAATCCATAGCGACGGATTTATATTCCATTTATTGAAAAGAGGAATGTATTCTGTGTTAAACAGATCAATTAATTTACTACGTTGTTCATCCTTCGCCCTGTAATAATCAATTACAAAAACGTTTTTATCGCCAGGAAATAGATTAGTATTAATCGTTAATGGTTTTATCAAATAGACATTATGCCATTCCAGCATCATATCGTTGGCGGCGGGGCCAAATTCTTTCCAAACCTCACCACTATAAAAAGCTGGCAGGAACCGGCTTCTTTCCTGCATAGTATCAAATCCACGGATCCAGAAAAAACGGTTATCCTCACCTTTTATCCTGAATAAACCGGGAGTATAAGCACCCAATACATGCTGCGATTCAACAAAATGTTTTTTAAAGTATTGAATAAACTTATCTCTTGTACCTGGTTTCAATAAATAATTGCGAAGCTCAACTACATTCATCATTTCCTGTTTAGGTTTATTCAAAATAATCCTGAACGGATATATTTATATACTGTGTTTAATACGATGATCATAAAATTCATCAACCTGTCTGTTACTATCTCCATAATTCTTAGCATTTGTATTTTCCTTCATTTTTATTATATCGCTCTTGTCATGTACATGTACCAGTTCCATTCCCATGTCCTTCCATTATCTTCCGAAAAGGCCTGGCTCCATACCGGGCTTTCAGGGTCGGTCTTATCCCAATTGAATTTGACAAGGATATCCTTTTCATTGAAAACATCGTTGCCATAAAATGTTCCGATACTATTTTCAAAAGAACCAAGAACCGGCGGGTCCAATACTCCCTTGCTGCTATCGGCCCAATAAATACTCCAGAGTTTGGTGAATGGGTTGAACAGGCGTAGTGTCATTCCTTCAAACAGCTTACCATCAAGAATAGTTTTGAAATTATCCATATTGCCAATGCCGTTTAAAAGGATATGCATTTCCTGTGTTGCTTCAAATTCTATCCATTCCGTACAGCCGTTTAGTCTTGTTTTTAATTTGCGGTTATGAATGACCCAATGGCCAGCAAAGAAATCAAAATCGCTTGCAGAGGAAGTTTTTGATGGAATGACGGCCAAATGACCATGCCCATTTATCGGTTCCCCCGAGAGCATCCGGAGTGGTGACATAGTTATTTTGTTTTGTTATAACAAAGTAATTATGCTTTACTGACAACCCTATGTCAGTGCTTTTTTGCAGAGATGTTTTTCTTTTGAATTTAATAATCCACCGGCAGCGTTTTCATATAACTATCCAACTCAATGTGATCTTGTTTCCTGAAAGGCGTTTCCGTATTTCTCAATTTCAGGATACGGGCTACTTTGAAATCGCGGTAATCGTTCCGCATATGGCACCAGGCTATCAGGTGCCAACTGAATGCATAAAATACAAGCCCGATGGGTTCTACCTGCCGTTTGCTTATTTCTTCGTTGTTGTTCTTATAATCTATATCCAATATGGTTTTGGAAGAAATGGTATTTTGGATGATGGATAAATATTCAAAGTCGTAACGGATGCCGGAAGGTACCTGTAGTTTTATATTATCAGAAAGTGTATCTATCTTTTCTTTTTGTGAAGAACGTAATACGGCTTTTATTTTGTTCAATCCATTAGTATAATGTGTCTGGATGGATTTGTCAGAAAAACCTGAAACAATTGCTTCCATTAAAAGAAAAGCATTGGCTTCTTCGGTGCTGAAAGATACGGGTGGCAGAAAATAGCCCTGTACTACAAAATAGCCCCTGTGCTGTTCAAAGCTGATCGGGATACCTGATTCACCAAGGGCTTTTATATCCCGGTACACGGTACGGACACTTATCCTGAACTTATCCGCTATCTTTTCTGCCGGTACAAATTTCTTTGATTGAAGAAAGGTCAGTATTCCAAAAAGTCTGTCAATGCGATTCATAGTATAAGCCGGTTCTGGTAAAGGGGATGTAAGATACGAAATGGAGCGTTTTCGTATTGTTATTATTCCGCAGCGATGGCTTCAATTTCCAGCAGCCATTTTCCGTCATAGATCCCGGTAATAATAATCGTTAGTGCAGGAGAAACTTCTTTCAGCAATTCTTTCCTGATCCTGGAATTTTCTTCCCGGTATATTCTATCCGGTAAGTAATAAGGTCTTAAAGATAAAAGGATTCATTTTTCTACTAAGGTTTGTCTACTCTCTCTGCATATTCGTTTATATTGCAAACTTCTAAACTTCTTTATTTGAAAATAAGATATACAAGACTGGCGGGTTTAGTTTTTGTTGTATGGTTTGCATTAGCCTGCAGCCATAAGCATAATGCGAATACCAGCAATGAAACGATTGATAAGCTATTAAAAATAGTTGTGATGAGTGATCTCAATTCAAGCTATGGCTCTGTTGTGTATAATGCTGAAGTTAGTGCTGTTATAAAAGAACTTGCTATTATAAAACCCGATATTATATTATGCGGCGGCGATATGGTGGCTGGTCAAAAAGCTTCATTAACAGAACAAAATATCAAAGACATGTGGCAGGGTTTTAAGCAAACTGTTTTACTACCTGTGCAGCAGTTAAACATTCCATTCGGTTTTACGCTTGGCAATCATGATGCATCTCCTTCTTATCTTACTGATCGTTCATTGGCAAAACAATTCTGGCTGGATAATGTGAACGCCATCCATCTTAATTTTATTGACAGCAGCCATTACCCGTTTTATTTTAGTTATATAATGAATAATGTATTCTTTATCAGTTGGGATGCTGCCGGTGCTAAAATACCCGATGAAGTATATGGCTGGATGAAAGTACAACTGAACAGTAAAACCGCACGGGCTGCAGGTCTTAGAATCCTGCTCGGTCATTTACCGCTTTATCCCATAGTAGAGCATAAGAATAAACCCGGCGAAGTGAATGCAAGTCCTGGTAGTGCTTTATCTTTTTTCAAAGACAATGGAATCGATCTGTACATCAGTGGTCATCAGCATGCTTACTATCCTGCTAAGAAGGAAGGAATAAGACTACTGAATGCAGGTTGTATAGGCGATGGTGAAAGAAAGATCATGGGCCATACTGATACAGCAAAAAAAACTTACACTATTATAGAGGTGCCGGTACGGTCGCCAAAACAATTTAGTTACTCAACTTATATACCCGTTACGAATCAACTGATCGATCCAAAAACATTACCTGATTCTGTTGTTGGATTTAATGGTGTAGTGAGACGGGAAGATCTTTAGCCAGGTGTCGTTGTATTTACTCAAAACAATGAACCGATCATCAAGCTGGTTTATGTTTTGGAAACCAGCTACCTCTGGTAGTATGATCAGTGTTGCTTAATTTATTTTCACCAGGTGTTTTTCCAAGTGGCGGGGCACATCCTTTTTGTTTATGATATTAAGCGCTGCCGAAGAAGCGGATCTGTCCATATCTTCAAAAATGCCATCGTTTTGCAACTTGTACATAGCTCCTGTAGCAGGATCAATGATCAGCATACCGATAAGGCCGCCTATAAGTATATTGCCAAAATACCAGCCGTTGAGTTTGCATTCAACATTTATTTTTTTAGTCTCATATCCATCCATCTGCAGGGTAACCGTATAGGATTCTTTGGCAAAGAAACCCGAGCCGGATTTTAAACGCATAGCAGTAGGGGTGCGGCCCTTGAATACCTCTTTACCTTTTCTATTGGTAATACTAACTTTTGCCCCAGATGGATTGGTATCAACGGAGAAAGGCCAATTGCTTTTGCTGACAATACTGGCGCAGCCAGGGAAAATAATAACTACGGAAATAATGAACAGGATCTTTTTTATGAAACTCATAGCAGCAGGTGGTTTTTAAAAGTTCGTATGCAAGTGGTTTAAAGATTAAATATAAGCAAGCAATTGATAAAATATAGTGAATGTTGATTTAACCTTAACCGGTTAAAACAAAAATCGGACAAACGCCTAAAACTAGGCAGGGGTGTCCTGAATTAAAAAAGAGGCCATCTCTTATTTTTGAGACGGCCTCTTTTATCTTTTTTGATTAATAAGTTCTATTGCCTGCTCACTACAATTTTTTCTACAGTTTGCTTGCCTGTTTCACGGCTTATGATACGAAGATGATACACACCTGAAGCCAGGTTATCAATTTGAACATTATTATAAACAGCTTTCCATTGCTTAAGTACCCGGCCAGTTATATCCATTAGCGAAATATCGTGTTTGCCATTTATTTCTTCAAACACAACACTCACTTTGCCATTGCCACTTGGGTTCGGATAAACAATAACTTTTCCAGCTTGCTCTTCTCCGGAAACAGACCTTACCTGGCTATATTTAAACTGCCCATCTATATCCACCTGCTTAAGACGATATTGAGAAACTCCTTTGACGGCATTCAGGTCTTCATATTTATAAACTAACCTGGAACTGCTGTTTCCTCCTGCTGCCTGCGATGGAACAAATGTCA
>JAKFEJ010000053.1:0-1636 GCA_036675745.1 Chitinophagaceae bacterium
CCCGATCATGGACGTGCCGGTCACCTGATCAGTGATGCATGTTATCTTTCCGGCCTGGCTAAAATTGAAACGAAAAATGAGGATGGAAGTTTACAGGCAAAATGGCGGCCCAACTATTTTCTTCAGTATATGCAGGATTGGTATCATGAACCTGATCTGCTGATTGATATTTCTGATGTTTTTGAACAACGTATGAAAGCAGTTCAAGCTTATACTACACAATTTAATACAGGCCAGACTACTACAGATGGACCTCAGACCTATATCTCTACCCCTGACTTTTTGGAAAGCATCATTGCGAGGGCACGGATGCTCGGCAAACGGATTGGTGTTAAATATGCAGAAGGCTTCATTACTGAAAAGAAAATAGGGATTAAAACCCTTGATGCATTGATACAAAACGAAACCTAATGGCATAAGGATGAACTTCTTCACGCCTATTGTCTTATAAATGCCATTATTTATCCCCGCATGTGTACTATGCAGGGCTTTATGACCGTTTTATGAACATCTTGAGTTAACTTTGCCCCGCATCAAAAAACGCAATTTTACACATGGCTAGTCCTAAATTTCCAAAAACTCCATTACCGTTTCATGGCGAACTAAAAAGGCGCATTAGTGAATATTTTACAAAAGCCGGTAAATCGACTACTGGAAATTTCAAATTATATTTCAAAGCAATCCTACTTGTTACAAGCTTTATAGCGGTATATGTTCATCTTGTTTTCTTTACACCCGCTACTATCTGGGCAGTAACAGAATGCATTCTCCTGGGTTGTTTAACCGCAGCCATTGGTTTCAATGTAATGCATGATGGTGCACATGGAAGTTTCAGCCCTTATAAATGGGTTAATAATATGGCTTCCAACACAGCTAATTTTTTAGGCGCAAGTCAATATATGTGGAAAACAAAACACAATGTTATTCACCACACCTATACCAATATTCATGGTGTAGATGACGATATAGAAGCCCGGCCTCTTTTGCGTCTTTGTGATGAACAGACTTATTATAAAATTCATAAGTTCCAGCATTTTTATTTCTGGGCGGCTTATTCATTGTTATACATCTATTGGGTTTTCGTTACCGATTATAAGAAATATTTTTCAGGTAAGATCGGTTCTACACCGCTCAGAAAAATGACGCCTGCTGAACATTTCTCATTCTGGTTCTACAAATTTGCTCATGCTGTTATTTTTATAGCTCTTCCTATATACCTGGTTGGTTTTATTCCGTGGTTGATTGGATTTGTGACAATGGGTGTTGTTGCCGGGTTTGTACTCAGCATCGTATTCCAGTTGGCACATACGGTTGAACATACTCATTTCCCATTACCAGATGATGCTACCGGAAAAATGGAAGACGAGTGGGCTGTACACCAGTTGAAAACAACGGCCAACTTCGCTACAAGAAATAAAGTGGTTAGCTGGTTGGTAGGTGGATTAAACTTCCAGGTAGAACACCATTTATTCCCTAAAATATCGCATGTACACTATCCTGCTATCAGCAAGATCATTAAGAAAGCCTGCGAGGAATACGGCATTCAATATATAGAATATAAAAGGGTACGTACGGCTGTTGCATCACATGTAGCTTTTTTGAAAGAGATGGGCAAAGGTCCTCATCATCATGTACA
>JAKFEJ010000037.1:0-1635 GCA_036675745.1 Chitinophagaceae bacterium
TCTGTTATTATTCCCCGTGCATCCATGCCTTTTCCATTTTGCCCGGCGATATGAAATGCAACTTTTGTTTCAATGCCTTGTACCATATTTCCACCTTCGGGGAAAAAATTTGCTGTTACACGGATAGAATCGGGCTGAAATTTTTCTTCAGCAGGCTTAATGGTATTAACAACACTTATAATTTTTCTAAAAAAAGAAGTAGCTCCTGAATTCCTCATCCAACTGGTATAAGCTCTTATTGTATAATTATCAGAGTTGAGTGTAAGTGGTAAATAAAAAGACCCTGATCCGCCTTTTTCCGTTAAAGATACTTTTGCCTGTAATACCGGTTTCTGGGATCTGTCTACTATTTCTACATATCCCACCTTACTAAGATTCAATGGGTGATGCGTAGCTCCGTCAACATAGTAGATCTTGAACCAGATAATCTCACCGGCGAGATAAAAATTTTTATCGGTATGCAGGTAAAGTTTTTCCTGTACAGTATGCTGACCGAATTTTTCAAATTGCTGTTGCACGTTTTTAAAAGCCTCGTCCTGCGTCCAACTGATAGTTGAAACACTCGTTAAAAGTAATGTCAATAGCAAGGATAGAAAACGATTTTTGATTGCAGTCATCTGTATAATCATAAAGTAAATGCTTTGTAAAAATTACCAATACGACGGTCTTACTAAAGAACCTCCTCTTTTCGGACATTCAACACAGGGTGAAGTTGAAAACTTATAATAAGTAATAATGGTTGGATTGACTGGTGAAAAAATCGCAGAATAAACTGACCCGCCACCACCATACGCATCCTGGATACTATCCGGATGATTTTTGACGAGTATCTCGGGACAGTCCTGGTAAAAATTCCAATGTGGAAGATCAAGGCCCGAAATAAAAATCCTTTTCTCTTCAATAGTTGCTGCGGAAATATAACCAATAACCACTTCAGCGGGATCTGAAGTGCAACGGACATTACCTCTCATCTCTGAAGGCTGTGCATCAAATATGGTACCCAGGCTTTCCGTGTTTTTTTTCATTATTTCATAAAATTCATATCCCCTTTTATCCAATGCATACTGTCGCAATAAAATGCTGTACCTGACATCTAATTTTTCATCGCCATTTTCAAAAAAAGCGATGGGTGCACCGGTAATTATATCAGAAGCCAAACGGGCTGATGATCCCAGTAAAATAGCACTTGACCTATCGTACTTCCAGCAGTAATAAACGCCTTCGGCTTGTGTTCTTTTTGTCACTATTCCATTAACATATTTATACTCCGATTCATAGTACGATCTGATCTCCCAGGTTTCATCATAATCCCAACGGTAATACTGAGTACTGTTAGATGCGTCATGCGTATTCGCATAGATCTGAACACCTCTATCCTCCCGCTCCCATCCAATACTATCTATAAGAGGTGTTTTCTTAGCTACTACATAATCAGATAAATATTCTTTTCCATTAGCAGTGATTATTCTAACACGATACTCCTGGTTTAGTGTAAGGTTAAGGTTTGGAGACACATAAAATCCATCCCCATCCATTGTCAACATACGGGTTGTATTATCCTTTCCTTCTACTACTACCTGGGCATTGAGTTCGCCTTTCAGGCGGGCGGTATCATCCAGCTTAAATGTTCTTGTA
>JAKFEJ010000681.1:0-1633 GCA_036675745.1 Chitinophagaceae bacterium
CATGGGCCTGGTAGAACCGAAATATAAAAATGTCGTGGTTGAAGCATTGATAAAAGATATACGAGGCCGCAACAATGCACTGACAGCCGGTGATATTGGTTATCGTTATGTATTAAGGGCGTTGGAAGATGCTGGCCGCAATGATGTGATCTTTGAAATGAATAACCGTGATGATGTGCCGGGATACGGCTACCAGTTAAAGCATGGCGCTACCGCATTGACGGAATCATGGCAGGCTTATCCTTCCGTTTCCAATAATCATTTTATGCTGGGGCATTTAATGGAATGGTTTTATGCAGGATTGGCGGGGATTAAACAGGCAAAGGGATCAGTAGCTTATAAAGAAATTGAAATAAAGCCTGAACCTGTTGGTGATATTACTTCGGCAAAAGCGGGCTATCATTCTCCTTACGGATTAGTTGTTAGTGATTGGCAAAAACAAGGAAAGCGTTTTGAATTAAAGGTGGAGATACCTGCTAACAGTACCGCTATGATTTATTTGCCTGCCGATAAATCATCTGTTATAAAAGAGAAGAATAAAAAAATAAGCAATATAGTTTATAGGGAAGGAAAAGCAGTTATAAAACTGGGTTCAGGAATTTATCATTTTACTGTACAATAAAATAGTTGTAATGAAAGCATTGGTTTGTGATCAGCCGGGATCATTCAAATACATAACAAAAGATGAACCGTTAGCGCAAAAGGACAGGGCTATTCTGAAAATAAAAAGGATCGGCATCTGTGGCACGGATCTTCATGCATTTGAAGGAACCCAGCCTTATTTTGAATACCCGCGGATCCTGGGGCATGAACTCGCGGCTGAGATCGCAGCGATAGAAACAAACGATCAGTTTGCTGTTGGTGATAAGGTTACATTCATTCCTTATTTTAATTGCGGTGAATGTATTGCCTGTCGCAATGGGCTTACCAATTGCTGCGTATCCATGAAAGTTTGTGGTGTGCATGTTGATGGTGGTATGGCCGAATATCTTTCCGTTCCGGTTGACTCATTAATTCATAGCCAGGGTCTGGGCTTTGATGAGTTGGCACTGGTAGAGCCGTTGGCGATAGGAGCTCATGGCATTCGCAGGGCAAGTGTAAAACAGGATGAGAAAGTGCTGGTAATAGGTGCAGGTCCTATTGGATTAGGTATACTTGAATTCGCAAGGATCGCCGGTGCCCATCCAACTGCCATGGATACAAATGAAAAGCGATTGGAGTTTTGTAAAACAAAATTGAAAATCACTGACACGATCAACCCGGTAAATGAAAATGTGATTGAGCGGTTGAAAGAAATTACCAACAATGATATGCCCACCGTAGTGATCGATGCCACGGGAAATTTAAAAGCGATCAATTCTGCCTTTCAGTATATGGCGCATGGTGCAAGATATGTGTTGGTGGGATTACAAAAAGAAGCGATAGCCTTCAGTCACCCGGAGTTTCATAAAAGAGAAGCCACGCTGATGAGCAGCCGTAATGCCACCCGGGAAGATTTTGATCATGTGATTAATAGCATGAAGAATAAACGAATTGATCCCGCCACTTATATCACGCATCGGGTACAATTCGGCGAGGTAAAGGATGAATTTAGTAAATGGCTCGATCCATCCAATGGTGTAATAAAAGCGAT
>JAKFEJ010000540.1:0-11750 GCA_036675745.1 Chitinophagaceae bacterium
CAGCATGCTGTATGGACAACAGAAGAGTTTGGTATTGATGGCTGGCGGGTGGATACTTATAAATATTGTGATGAACAGTTCATGAACAATGTAAACACCGCTCTTGAAAAAGAATTTCCTCATCTTACGGTTTTTGGTGAATCATGGGTAAACTCGATTACGGCCAATGCCTATTTTACAAGGAACAACATGAATGTTCCCTTTAAACATAATGCGGAGGGAATGCTTGATTTTCAAACCAGCTTTGCTATTCTTGCTGGTATGAATGATCCTTTTAATGGAGTAAACAAATTATATTCAACACTGGCGCAGGATGTATTGTATAAAGATCCGATGAACAATTGCATATTCATGGATAATCATGATATGGACCGGGTATTTTCTGTTGTAGATGAAGATTGGAACAGGTTGAAGATGGGTCTTAACTGGCTGTTAACCCTCCGGGGTATTCCGCAGCTTTACTATGGCACCGAAGTGCTGATGAAAAATAAAAAAGTAAATACAGATGCAACAGTAAGAGAAGATTTTCCCGGTGGTTGGAAAGAAGATGCCAGCACCAGGTTTACATCTGCGGGAAGAAATGAAAAAGAAAATGAAGTATTTAATTATACCAGCGCATTAGCCAATTTCAGAAAAAAATCATCTGCCATTACCAGCGGCAAAACGATGCAGTTCATTCCTAAAGACGGCTTGTATATTTATTTCCGGTATGATAATAAACAGACTGTTATGGTTATTACCAATACAGATGATAAACCAATAAAACCTGACTGGAATTATTATGCAGAAAGAACATCCGGTTTTAAACAAATAAAAGATGTTGTGTCCGGAAATACTCTTCCGTTGGATGGCTTTGAAATAAAACCGAAAGAGAGTTTTGTATTTGAATTGATAAAGTAAGGCAAGGAAAGAAGTCGGAGGCCGGAAGCAAGAGATCAGAAGTCAGATAAATCAAAAAAAGTCAAATGGGTCAGAAAAGTCAGTTCAGACATCCGACTTCTGTTTTCTTACTTCGGCTTTTCATAGATAAACCTAACCAGTGCATTCTTCTTATTATCTGAGGTAAGATATACCTGGTAACGTTTATCATTTGCATTAACGATCATTAAAGCTGTATTTGGAGGTATGGAACCAAGGTTTTCACCTACCATTATCATTTCCTGTCTTGGTTTGGCAAAATCGATCTTTACATAAATTGTTATGGGTTTAGTAGTAAGAACCTGCCTTGAAACAACTGGCATATCATTTACATATACTGAGATAGTATCACCATCAATAACGCCATTATCATAAAAATCGAGCCGCAGGTTGCCGGTATCTGTTTTTATTTCCTTTACCAGTTCAAGTTTACGCTCTATCAATACGGGGGGCACTTCAGGTTTGAAAGCGGATTTCTGAATACGTGTCATTACAATAGTGCCGGGAGGACATGTGCTTTTTCCATCCATTGTTTTACCTGTCCATGAACCACGCAATTGTTCTTCCTTTCCGTCCGTATGAAAAGTGAGTATATATTTTTTTATACAAGGGATACAATCAGGCGGAATACGAAAGACAGATACTTTTTGCTCTTCAATGTTTAGCGATTTTGTAATTGTATCATATATTCCTTCAAATTCTTCTTTTACATAATTGCTGGTATCGGAATAGTGATAGGAATTGCCCCTGATCTTTATACCTTCTACCTGCAATTGAAATTCGATATTGTAAACAGGAAAACAGCCACCGGGTTCCATGACCAGCCGGCCTTTCCAGAAACCATTTATATCCTGCGCCTGTGCGCAGAATGCTGATAGAAAACATACATGTAAAATGACTATACGATACATTGAAAATGAAAATAAAGGAAAAATGGGAAGTAGGTATAAAAATTACAGAAACGGCAAGGAAGAAGTCGGAGATCAGAAGAAGGAAGCCAGAAGAGTCAGCTATAGCGTATATCAGACATCCGACATCCGACCTCTGACTTCCTACTTCGGTTTTTGATATTTAAATCTTACCAAAGCATTCTTTTGTTCAGTTGAAGTAATGCGAACTTCAAAGCGCTTCTCCCCGGCTTCTACTATCATCAGCGAAGTATTGGGAGGTATGAGGCCAAGATTTTCCGCTACCATTATCAGTTCCTGGTCTTCGCCATCTTCCATTGTAAAGTTTAATACAAGTGGGCTTGCAGTTAATCTTTTGCTGGATAGCACCAATCTTTTGTTCAGGAAAACAGATATAGTATCGCCATCAATTTCTCCATTATCGTATAGTTTCACCTTTACGTCAGGATCAGTTACTATTATTGATTGCGCCAGTTTATTTTCTCTTGTTTTTAAAATAGAAGGGGTAATTATAACTGGCTTTGAAGGAATTTTAGTGATTTCAGAATTTACTCTTTTAGTTGAATCAATATTGACCTTTACGGGAGGGGGTGTTATTTTTTTCGCAGTACCTGTGTTTTTTTTAACAGGTGTATTTGTTTTAGGAACAGTAGTTTTTTTAGTTACCGGGGGAGGTGTTGTTTTTTTCTTAACCACAGGAGGCTTTGGGCTTGCAATTTTTGGTCGTAAAGCTGGTTCTATGTAAAATTCAGAAGTAGTTACTTTTCTAAGATATACTTTGCCACCGCCACAATCGCCCCATTCATAAGGATTAGTTCCTTCTGTTACTTCCTGTTTACCTAAATAAGTGCCTTCTAAAAATTCCTCTTTTCCGGAACGGGAATAATGAAGATTGTAATTCATAATACAGGTACCGCCACCACCATAGCTTTTTACTTCCACTGTTTTTATTTCCCTTATCCTGAAATTTTTGGACGTGCCAACATAATTTCCTGTCATTGTCGCTTTTCCATAAAAACGTATATCATCCTGCCAGGAGTAGGAAACTCCTGATACAGCATAGCTTTTATTTTGTTTTACCTGGAACTCAAGTTTATACTGGTATCCGTTATCGGCAATAAAGTAACCACGCCAGATGCCTGTGACGCTTTGAGAAAATGAGGTGATGGAGAAAGCGCAGATAAAAATTAAAAAGGGCAGCCCGTTCTTTTGTAGAATCCGTCTCATTGAAGGTCAAAACTAACGAATAAGTTCGTATAGGTTGATTGCACTCCGGCAAGAGTTTGTTAATTTTGCCCACTCAAAAAGCGGGTTGCCGGTTGCCTGTTACCGGTTGCCCGTTTTTTACAAAGCAAAATTGTTTTTAATGAATAAAAAGTTATGGTTATGCTGGTAACCAGAAACCGTTAACAGGCAACAAGTAACCAGTAACAAGCAACATGATCAATATTACATTTCCTGATGGCGCAGTAAGACAATATGAAAACGGAATTTCCGCATTGGATATCGCAAAATCTATTTCCGAAGGGCTGGCAAGAAAAATTCTTGCAGCCAATGTGAATGGACAGGTGTGGGATGCTACAAGGCCAATCAATGAAGATGCTTCCTTAAATCTGCTCACCTGGAACGATAAGGATGGCAAGAGCACTTTCTGGCATTCATCTGCCCACCTGATGGCGGAGGCTGTAGAAGCTGTTTTTCCCAGAGTAAAATTTTGGGTAGGTCCCGCTATTGAAAACGGGTTTTATTATGACATGGATCTGGGTGATACAAAAATGACGGAGGAAGACCTGGCGAAACTGGAAAAGAAGATGAATGAACTGGCTAAACAAAATAATGTTTATACCCGGAAAGAAATTTCTAAACCCGAAGCCATTCAATATTTTTCCAATAAAAAAGATGAATATAAACTGGATCTGCTGCAGGGGCTTCATGATGGTGAAATAACTTTTTACAGCCAGGGAAATTTTACTGACCTCTGCCGCGGACCACATATTCCAGGTACTGGTTTTATAAAAGCTATTAAGTTAACCAGTATTGCAGGTGCTTATTGGAAAGGTGATGAAAAAAATAAAATGCTGACCCGTGTGTATGGTATTACATTTCCATCACAGAAAGAATTGGATGAATACCTGCAGATGCTGGAAGAAGCGAAGAAAAGAGATCATCGCAAATTGGGAAAAGAGCTCGGTATCTATACCATGGATGATGATGTAGGACAAGGTTTGATTATGTGGCTGCCCAATGGCACTGTAATAATAGAAGAGCTGGAAAAACTGGCTAAAGAGACAGAGAATGCCGGGGGGTATAAAAGAGTGGTAACTCCGCATATCGCAAAGGAAAGTATGTATCTCACCAGCGGGCATTTACCTTATTACGCCGACAGTATGTATCCGCCAATGGAAATGGATGGGGAGAAGTATTACCTGAAGTCCATGAACTGTCCGCACCATCATAAAATATTTGCGGCAGAGCCCAAAAGTTACCGGGATCTTCCATACAGGATTGCAGAATATGGCACTGTGTATCGTTATGAACAAAGTGGTGAGTTATTTGGTTTAATGAGGGTACGTTGTCTGCACATGAACGATGCCCATATTTATTGCACGAAAGAACAGTTTAACGATGAGTTTCGTGCGGTAAACGATATGTACCTGAAATATTTTAAGATTTTTGGTATCGATAAATATGTGATGCGGCTCTCTTTGCACTCTCCCGAAAAACTTGGCATTAAGTATGTAAATGAACCGGAGCTTTGGAAAGAGACGGAGACAATGGTCCGAAATGTACTGACTGAATCAAATATTCCTTTTGTAGAAGTACAGGATGAGGCTGCTTTTTATGGGCCAAAAATTGACGTTCAGATATACAGCGCTATTGGCAGGGAATTTACATTGGCTACCAACCAGGTAGATTTCTCCCAGGGAAGAAGTTTTAAACTGGAATATACCGATCAGACAAATAAGCCGGAAACACCATTGATAATTCACCGGGCGCCCCTGGGAACTCATGAACGTTTCATTGGTTTCCTGCTGGAGCAATATGCTGGCAAATTTCCGGTTTGGCTGGCGCCCTTGCAGGTCAAAGTGTTGCCCATCAGTGATAAGTTTTTGGATTACGCTAAAACTGTTTCGCAAAAGCTGAAAAATGCAGATATTCGTACTGAGGTTGATGATCGCCAGGAAAAGATAGGTAAGAAGATCCGTGATACGGAATTGATGAAAGTGCCTTATATGCTGGTGGTGGGAGAGAAGGAAATGAATGAGGATAAAGTAGCGGTAAGAAGACAAGGAAAAGGAGATATAGGTGTAAAAGGGATAGAAGAATTTTTAAATGAAATAATAACAGAAATAAAAGATCGGAGAGCTGAATAATTTCCGATCTTCAACAGGTTAACTTTTATTCCCGTTCCCTGGACGGGTAATACAATTAAAAAAAAAACAGCATTTTTCAGGGAAAATGCTTCACGCAAAAAACTTAAATGGCAGTACCACAAAAACCCGGCGGCGGGTTCAACAGACCACCCGGCGGCGGATTTAAAAAGCCCGGCGGTGGCGGATTTAATAAACCCGGAGGAGGCTTCAGAGGAAGATTTGTTCCACGAAAAGAAGCAGAACATCGTATCAATCATTTTATCAGGGTTCCCCAGGTTCGCCTTGTTGGAGACAATGTAGAAGTTGGTATCTATTCTGTACAGGATGCCCTTCGCATGGCACAGGATCAACAACTTGACCTGGTAGAGATTTCACCACAGGTGGATCCTCCTGTTTGTAAAATCATAGACTATAATAAATTCCTGTACGATAAGAAGAAGAAAGAGAAAGAGATGAAAGCGAAAAGCAAAGTCTCAGAGGTAAAGGAAATTCGGTTTACTCCCAATACTGATGATCATGACTTTGACTTTAAAGCAAAACATGCCGAAGGATTTTTAAAAGATGGCAATAAAGTAAAAGCATATGTACAGTTTAAAGGTCGTGCTATACAGTTCCAGGATAGGGGACAATTATTGCTATTAAAATTTGCAGAACGCCTGTCAGAAATAGGGATCTTAGAAAGCATGCCTAAATTAGAAGGAAGAAGGATGTTGGCGATGTTTGCACCCAAGGGCAAGAAGAAAGCAGAAAAAGCTGACAAAGCGGATAAGGCCGATTAAGGGAAATGTCCCGGCAGAAAATAGTGTAAAACCCAGCCAGCAGGCTGGGTTTTCTATCTTAAATCAATAGAGTATATAGCAGAAGTTTATGTTTTATTTTCACTTTTCATATTGCCATTTCACCGCTGGTAGAAAAACACCGGATATAGCTTCCCGGATTAATCCTTTCCGTACCTTAGTTCACTTAATTTCACCACCAAAATAAAATACATGCATCAACTCCTTGCCCGTTTGAGTATTGCTTTTATTGCAGTTTCTTTTTGTACCCTTGCGATTGCACAACCTAAAACGGATACCACAAAAGGGCCTTCTGCCGGGCCACGACCATCTGCAGGCCCTAAGCCTTATAAAGAAGTCATAACAAATAAAGCTGTTACAGATGAAGGATTATTCAACGTACATAAAGTCGAGGATAAATATTATTTCGAAATCGGGGACACAATGTTTGGCAGGGAAATCCTGGTTGTAAATCGTATTTCGAAAGCAGCGGCAGGTATGAGGAATGGATTTTTTGGATATGCTGGTGACCAGGTAGGACAAAATGTTATACGTTTTGAAAAAGGACCTAACAATAAAATATTCCTGCGGAATGTTTCTTTTGCAGAATATTCGAAAGACTCTACTTCGCCAATGTTTACTGCGGTAAACAAATCCAATGTACAACCCATCGCCGCTGCATTTGACATAAAAGCATTAGCGAAGGATTCAACAGGAAATATAATTGATATAACGGATTATATCGGAAGCGATAATGATGTATTATTTTTTAGCAGCCAGCTTAAGTCAGGTATGAGGATAGGCTCACAGCAATCAGATAAATCATATATAGTTGGAGTAAGATCGTATCCTCTCAATATTGAAATTAACACGGTAAAAACATACAGCAGAATGTCTGGGCCTGCTGCAGGTCCCGCTCCTGCAGCACCGGGAGGTAATATTACCATTGAAATGAACAGCTCACTTGTTTTGCTACCTAAAGTGCCTATGCAGTCAAGATCTGCTGATCCGCGGGTTGGTTACTTCACCGTTGGGTATACTGATTTTGATGCTAACCCCCAAGGCGTTGAAGCAGTGAGATTGATAAAAAGATGGAGACTGGAACCTAAAGATGCAGATATTGAAAAATACAAAAATGGCGAATTGGTAGAACCTAAAAAACCGATCATATTTTATATTGATCCTGCTACTCCAAAAGATTGGGTGCCCTATCTCATACAGGGAGTAAATGATTGGCAGGCATCCTTTGAAAAAGCCGGTTTTAAAAATGCTATCATTGGAAAAATGGCTCCTACAAAAGAAGAAGATCCCGAATGGAGCCTGGAAGATGCCCGCTACTCCGCTATCGTTTACAAGCCCTCAGATGTTGCGAATGCAAGTGGTCCCAGTATCAGCGATCCCCGCAGCGGAGAGATTATGGAAAGCCATATTAACTGGTACCATAATGTTATGGAGTTGATCCACCATTGGTATTTTGTGCAATGCGCACCGGTTGATCCTGATGCAAGAAAAATGATCTATGATAATGAGTTGATGGGTCAATTGATCCGTTTTGTTTCTTCTCATGAAGTAGGACATACATTGGGACTTCGCCATAATTATGGTTCAAGTTCCAGCGTCCCCGTAGAAAAGTTGCGTGATAAAGCCTGGGTAGAAAAGAATGGTCATACTCCTTCTATAATGGATTATGCACGGTTTAATTATGTAGCGCAACCGGAGGATAAGATCAGCCGCGCAGGTTTGTTTCCCCGTATAGGCGACTATGATAACTGGGCGATTGAGTGGGGGTATAAAGCGTTTCACCAGTTTAAAAATGCAGATGATGAAAAAACATATTTAAACAAATGGGTTATCGAAAAACTAAAAGATAACCGATTGTGGTTTGGTACTGAAACCAATCCTGATGATCCCCGTTCCCAGAGAGAACAGGTGGGAGATGATGGTATGAAAGGCGCTATGTATGGAATAAAAAATTTACAGCGTATTGTTCCTAACCTGGAAGAATGGACAAAAATGCCCAACAAAGATTATAGTAGTCTTCGTGCCATGTATAGCCAGGTAACAGGCCAATTTTCTATGTATATCGGTCATGCGGCCAAATATATTGGTGGCATAATGGAAACACCAAGAATGGTGGAGGAAAAGGGCCCGGTATACGAGATAGTTTCGAGAGCCAAACAAAAAGAGGCCGTGGATTTTCTCAATAAGCAATTATTTGCCACACCAGGCTGGCTGATCAACAAAGATATTTTCGGGAAAACCGGAGCAAATGCCATCAGTACAATAGGGGGATTGCAGGATGCTATTTTAAACCGTGTGCTGTCTACCCGTAATCTTTCCAAACTTATTGATGCGGAAGAAGCACAGGGGAATAAGGCATACACTATTACCGATTTATTTACGGATCTGAAAAAGGGCATCTGGACAGAACTGACGGGAAGGTCGAAAATTGATGTCTATCGCAGAAATCTGCAAAAATCATATATCAATATACTGGACGATTTGCTTAATCCTCCGCAACGCGGCAGTTCATCAGGTATCATAATAATGGTGCTTGGCGGCGGCTCGACCATAAATACTGAGAAATCTGATATCAGGAGTGTTGTAAGGGCTCATCTTACTTCGCTTCGGAACGAGGTAAAAGCTGCTTCAGGGGGAGTTGCTGATCAAATGAGCCGTTATCATTTGCAGGATATTGTAATACGAATAGATAATGCATTGAATCCCAAGTAGTAATTTTTTTTAAAGTAGTCTATTTATATAATGAGGGCCTGATACAAGGCTCTCATTTTTATTTTGACAATCCTCTTGCTTCTAAGTATGAGTCCATTATCTTTGCAGCCCGAAATCCTGAGCTATATCAGAATAGCAAAGTAAGTTCTTATAAATTCGGATATTTCCTGAAGAGGTTCGACAAGGATCCCCCGGTGGGGAACGCCTCAAAGGTATAATTTATTAATACTGGGTAATATGCCTAAAGTAAAAACAAATTCCAGCGCCAAAAAACGCTTTAAAGTAACGGCCACTGGAAAGATCATGCATCAGAAAGCATTCAAACGTCACATTCTGACAAAGAAATCAAAGAAACGTAAACGTAACATGAGACTGGATGGTACTGTATCCAAAACTCACGTTGATTTTGTAAAACGCCTGTTAAGATTGAAGTAAGAAGTCTGAAGTCAGCTGTCTGACCTCCAACTTCCGGCCTCAAACTTTATACTTTTAATTTTAAATTCTTAAGATATGCCTCGTTCAAAAAATGCAGTAGCCTCCAAGGCACGCCGCAAAAAAATATTAAAACAAGCCAAAGGATTCTATGGCAAACGTAAAAATGTATTAACCGTTGCTAAAAACGTAGTAGAAAAAGGAATGACTTACATGTTTGTAGGTCGTAAACTGAAGAAAAGAGAATACCGTACTTTATGGATTGCCCGTATCAATGCAGCTGTCCGTGCAGAAGGTATGACCTATTCTGAGTTCATCAACAAACTGAACAAAAAAGGGATTACACTGGATCGCAAAGTATTGGCTGATCTGGCTATGAACAATCCTGAGACTTTTAAAAATCTGGTTGACCAGGTAAAATAAATAGTGCTTTTATAAGCTTTCAAAACCGTTCCATTATAGTGGAACGGTTTTTTGCTTTACTAACCTTTCTTTTGCAGATTTGGCTGCCTGAAATTATTTGCCTTAGATTTCGCCAAAATTCTACTTTTGTCCCGTTAAAAATTTTTGACCTGATCAACAATACCCCATTAAGTTCTCAATGACAAACTCTTACCAGGATCTCGTACAGCAGACATTCAACTTTCCGCAGGAAGGCTTTGAAGTTAAAGATGAGTATTTACAGTACAACGGCGTGGATATAAAAGCGTTGATCGATAAGTATGGTACACCGCTGAAATTGACCTATCTGCCCAAAATAAGTATGCAGATACAAAAGGCGAAAACCATGTTTGCCAATGCTTTTAAAAAACATAAATACGAAGGCAAATATTACTATTGCTATTGCACAAAAAGCTCTCACTTTTCTTTTATTGTAGAGCAGGCATTGAAGAATGAGATACATCTTGAAACTTCTTATGCTTACGATATTGATATCATTAAAAAGCTTTACGAAAAAAAGAAGATAACAAAGGATATTCATATCGTTTGTAATGGTTATAAACAAAAAGAATATACCCGGAGAATCGCAAGTCTTCTGAATAGCGGATTTACCAATGTAATTCCGGTACTGGATAACAAAGAAGAGTTGAAGGAATATGCCAAAACGGTAAGAGTCCCTTTCAAATTAGGGATCAGGGTAGCTGCAGAGGAAGAGCCTAATTTTCCTTTTTATACATCAAGATTGGGTATTCGGGCTAAAGATATTTTAGAATTTTATGTAGACCGGATAGAAGGATATGAAAGTAAGTTTCAGTTAAAAATGTTGCATATCTTTTTGAATAAAGGTATTAAAGATGATATTTATTATTGGAGTGAATTGAATAAGATCATTAATCTTTATTGCCAGTTAAAGAAGATCTGCCCCGAGCTTGATTCAATCAATATTGGCGGCGGCTTTCCCATCAAGCATTCATTGGGATTTGAATATGACTATCAATTCATGATCAATGAAATTGTGCGCAATATCAAAGTAGCTTGCAAAAAAGCGAAAGTGCCTATGCCAAATATCTTCACTGAATTTGGCAGCTATACAGTAGGAGAGAGCATGGCGCATATTTACAGCGTTATCGGTGAAAAAGTTCAGAATGACAGGGAGACCTGGTATATGATTGATTCATCTTTTATTACCACACTACCCGATACCTGGGGCATTGGTGAAAAATTCCTGATGTTGCCTATCAATAAATGGGATGTCGATTATCAACGGGTGGTACTGGGAGGCATTACCTGCGACAGTCATGATTACTACGATTCTGAAGAACATATCAATGAAGTGTTCTTACCAAAAATAAATAATGGAGAACCGCTGTATGTTGGTTTTTTTCATACAGGAGCTTACCAGGACCAGATAAGCGGGTATGGAGGAATTAAACACTGTCTTATCCCATCACCCAAACATGTTATTGTTGATTTTGACCGCAATGGTAAACTGGTTGATTGGTTATACGCCAAGCAACAGACTGCTCAAAGTATGCTGAAGATATTGGGATATTCGAAATAAGGAATAATAAAAAAATAAAGCCCTTTGCTGAAAATAAATTCGCAAAGGGCTTGTTTGTGAGTTGTGAATAGTCAGTTGTGAGTTAGGGGGCCAACACTTTTGGATATGAACTCACTATTCACCACTGACAACTAATCTTACCGGCGATGGTTTTTCCGGTAATATTTTTTGTGGCCATGCTTCCAGGCGTTGTATTGACTGCGATCATAACGGCCCCGGTTCAGGTATGACTGGTCAAGATAATACCGGTTATCATAACCTCTCCAATACGTATAGCCACGGGGATTGCGATAGTAGTAACGGCCATCATGATACCTGTTGATCGCCATACCCGGGGATGAACTGATAATAAGAGAAAAATTTGTTTGTCGTGGCGGATAGGGTTCGGAGTAAGAACTCCTGCGGCTGGAACTACAACTGGCCATTAGCGCCAGTACAGCTACTAATGAGACCGCTTGTACAATTCTTATTCTTTTCATAATGAATTATTTTAGTTTTAGACGGTAATAGAATTATTTTAAAAGCCTACAACTTGTTAAGATGAAATGAGCCATAAAATTTTCGAGCTACTTTAACAAATCAGCGATGAAAATTTTATGACGAATAA
>JAKFEJ010000708.1:0-1625 GCA_036675745.1 Chitinophagaceae bacterium
ACGCATAGCTCTTGCCATATCCAATACATGGATCAATGGCCTCCACGGTGTTCCATCGCTAAGAATATTTATTTCTTTATTTGTAATAGCCCCCGCTACAAAATCATTCAATACCAGATCGAGACGCAGACGGTCACTCATTCCGCAGGCGGTTGCAAAACGAAGACAGGTAACCTGGAAATTTTTATCTGCCAGTGATTTCAATCCTGATTCTGCATTGATCTTTGATTTTGCATAAGCTGTAAGCGGATTCAATGCACTGTCTTCTGTTCTCGGCTTATCTTCCGCAGATCCGTAAACACTACAGCTTGATGCAAAAATGAATTTTTTTACGCCATGCTCTTTCGCCTTTTGGGCAAGCTCTACAATAGACTTGCAATTAATATCGTGGGTTGGTTCTTCATAACGATTTCCAATTGGATCATTGGAAATGGCAGCAAGGCCGATCACTGTGTCCACTCCTTCAAGAATTTCATCCGGGAAATTCCTGACATCACCATAATGCTGTATAGTAAGGCCAGCATCGGGGATAATATTACGATTAGTGATATACTGTGAAAAATATCCGATATCATAACCTATTAAATCAGCAGCGGGATAATACTTTCTGAATTCCCGGACAACACCAGGGCCCACATAACCTAAATTTCCCGTAATAAGTATTTTCATATTCTGTCTGTGTTGGTCAGTGTATATTAATTTTTATTCAGCTGCAACGTGGTTAGTAATCCGTTCTCTTCTAATATGGCCGCAATTTGTTTTATTATATCAAATGGTATAGCTGCCCTTTCTGCAATATCAAGCAGACTGTGTTTCCCATCTGAAAGATTGAGACACCATAACATGGCCATTCTTCTTATCTCTTTATCCTGATCAGTTTCTCCACCAATTTTTTGATAGAGACCCCGCTTACCCAATTGCGGTTCACATTTTGGATATTGGTTGATGTAAACAATATTGTTGTCAAGAATATCAGCAATAGATATGTAAGCTTTTAGCGAAGCTTCTAATTTTTCCGGAGTAACAAGTTCAAGATTGTCAGCAGAAGTATGGTATTCGGGATATTGTCCATACTGTGACCTTGTAAGGCTTCCGATAGGAAGATTAATGCCGGGTGAATTAAACTGTCTTTCATCATATCCATAGGGAGAAAAATCAATCAAACTATAGTCATCTCCAGAAAACTTAAGATAATGGATCACTGCTTTATCAATTAGTGTATATGCATTTCTTGTTTTTTTATACGTGAATGGTGAAGAATCACCAAGTAGTGTAGCCACAAGGCCTGCCTTTATATTACTTAATTTATTTTCATTCAAAGCCAGCCAGGATATGGCGCCAATGGTTCCGGGAATAAACAAGAACCGGTAGGATAAACGATTTTTTTTGGTACTGAGCATTTTTGCCAAAAATAAAACTACTGCTATGCCTGAAAGATTATCGTTGCATAAAGAAGGGTGACAAATATGACAGGAAAATAAACACTCCTCTTCTGTTTGGCCCGGCAAATAAAATTCACCATAAGTCAAAGAACCTGGTTTCAGCGTTGAATCAATACAAACCTCGTATTGTTCATCCTGCATTGTTTGCCATTGTGAATGACTTAAACAGAATCCCCATTTTTC
>JAKFEJ010000250.1:0-1623 GCA_036675745.1 Chitinophagaceae bacterium
ACACCTTATAAACCTATGAAAGTGGTTCATTCAACAACAAAAGATCTGATGGAACAATTAAAAGCCAGTCTTTCAACAGGCAAACGTAAAGCATCATGAGCCTGGCTACCTACAATAAAAAAAGAAACTTTCGCAAGACGGCTGAGCCATCAGGCAAAAAAGGAACAGCCGCAAAATCCCGTTTTGTTGTGCAACGGCACAATGCATCGCACCTGCATTATGATTTCAGGTTAGAACTAGGCGGTGTTTTAAAAAGCTGGGCTGTACCCAAAGGGCCTTCCTTAAATCCATCGCAAAAAAGATTAGCCGTAATGGTAGAAGATCACCCTGTTGATTATATCAGCTTCAAAGGAACAATACCCAAAGGTAATTATGGGGCAGGTACGGTAGAGATCTGGGACAACGGCAACTTTGAACCCATCAATGGAAAACATGAAGCAATCACGGAAAGGCAAGCTTTACAAGCAATAAAAAAAGGAGAGATAAAGTTTGTATTAAAAGGCAAAAAGCTGAAAGGTGAATTTGTGCTGGTGCGATTAAAAGATGATGAGAAGAACTGGTTATTGATAAAACATAAAGACGAATTTTCTACCAATACTATTTACGCTGCTGAAGAACAAACCGGTAAAGCGGTACCCCAAAAAACAATTGCATCCATCCGTCATGGAAAAGCTAAGAAACTTAAGACATTTATTAAGCCCATGCTGGCCGGTATTACCCGAACCCCGTTTGATGACAAGGATTGGCTTTTTGAAATAAAATGGGATGGCTACCGGGCTGTGGCAGAAATAGAAAAAGATGAAATAAAATTTTATTCCCGTAATGGCATTGATTTCAGCGAACGGTTTCCGGCTATTTACCAGGCGCTGAAAAAAATAAAGCACGATGTGATACTGGATGGTGAGGTCGTTCTGCTGAATGAAAAGAATGTTCCTGATTTTCAAAAACTGCAGCATTATGAAAATCACCTGAACTATCCTTTGATCTGGTATGTGTTTGATATGCTGCAACTGAACGGAAAGAATATAGAAAAGCTTCCATTAGAGGAACGCAAAAAACTGATAAAGCAGTTATTGAAAAACAATCAAACCATTCGCTATTGCGATCATATAGATAAAGACGGAATAGCTTTTTTGGAAAAAGCAAAAGAACAGGGATTGGAAGGCATCATTGCCAAGAAAAAAGACAGCACGTATGCTAAAGGAATAAGAAGCAAAGAATGGTTGAAAATAAAAAATGTGCAAAGTACCGAAGTGGTGATAGCGGGATACACAGAGCCAAAAGGCGGACGGACACATTTTGGGTCTTTGATATTGGCGAACAAAAAAGGGAACCAATGGCAATACCGGGGTCATGTAGGCACTGGCTTTCCATCGGCACTACTGGCTTCGCTGAAAAAAAAGATGAAACCGCTGAAAACGGATGAATCCCCTTTTAAAACAAAAGTGCCGTTGAATGGAGAAGTGACCTGGTTAAAACCGAAACTGGTAGCCGATATTGCTTATACAGAAATCACCAGGGATAATATTTTTCGTCATCCTGTTTTTCTCCGGCTGCGGGAAGAAAAGGATACTAAAGATGTAAATGAAGAAACCATGGAAGAGATCACTGAAGTAAAAAGAA
>JAKFEJ010000235.1:0-11713 GCA_036675745.1 Chitinophagaceae bacterium
CATACGGGAATATGGGTATTGCAGGCAACAGGTATGCCCAGCATCCTGGTAGAGCTTGGTTTTTTGAGTCATGCAGAAGAAGAAAAATATCTTAATAGCGAGAAAGGCCAGGAAGAAATGGTTGATGCGCTTGTCAAGGCATTTAAAGCCTATAAACAAAGGATCGAATCCAGGGCTATTAATACGAATTAAACACTGCACTGCAATAGTAAAAAAGGGTGAACAAGCGTTCATCCTTTTTTTTGGGTAAAATGCGCTAAATCGTTTAAAAATAATTGGTTAATTTGGCGGCTTGGAAATGAAACCTCATATATGAAGATCAATAACGAAACTAAAGTAGGGATACTAACTGTAGTAGCATTAGCATTACTCATTATTGGGTTCAATTTTTTAAAAGGAAAAGATCTTTTTAATAATACGCCAAAAGTCTATGCTGTTTTTTCAAAACTTGGATCGCTGGCCAAATCGAACGAGGTAAAGATCAACGGGCTCACTGTAGGAACTGTCTATACCATGGAAGAAGTGGATAAGAATGTGAGCGGCATAAAAGTAACCATCAGCCTTACCCGTGATGTTAATATACCCAGTAATTCTGTCGCTTTTATTACAGCACCACTCGGCGGCCTGGGAGCTGCAACGATCATTATTGAAAAAGGAGATGCCACTACATTTTTAAAAGACGGGGATATTTTGAGTACACGTATTGACGAAGGTCTTTTTGGCGGGCTTTCAGCAGAAGTTACTCCTACCCTTTCCAAGATCCGGAATTCATTGGATTCGCTGAACCGTGTATTTGGCAATATCAATACACTATTTGATGCAGGGGCAAAAAAGAATTTACAAAATACAATTGCCAACCTGAGTACGGCTACTAATTCACTGAACAAAATGCTGGATCCCCAAAGCAGTGCTTTGGCTGCCACACTTAATAATGTGAATGCGATCACCGGTAATTTGAAAAATAATAATGACAGCATTACGGCTATTGTTAATAATACCAAACAGTTCACCGATAAATTGTCAAAGCTTAACCTGCAGCAAACAATGGATACATTACAGTCGGCCGTTAGTCTCTTAAAAGCTACTGTAACCAAAATGTCAAGTAATGAAGGCACATTAGGCGCACTCATCAATGACAGGCAATTATATAATAAACTCAATGATGCTATATTGAGTGCGGAAATATTGATCGATGATCTGCGGGCACATCCCAAACGCTACGTTAATTTATCCATCTTTAGCAAAAAAGATAAAGGGGGGGCTTTAACTTCGCCATCGAAAAAAGACACCGTTCCACAGTGAACCGATAAATGAGTTACATTAAATTTTTCCGCTTTCTTTTATTTTTCCTGTTGCTGGTTAGCAACTATAACTTGTTTGCACAAGTCAATACAACCGTTACGCCGGAAGATACTACCAGTAAGGTGCATATCCTCAGCAATACACGGAGCCTGGTTTTTCAGACCATTGATGATAGTACAAAGCTAACTATCGTTGCAGGTGATGTGAAGTTGCGGCAGGGTAACGCTTTACTTTATTGCGATAGCTGTGTGATCAATTCCAGGACAAATATTCTTGAAGCATGGGGTAAAGTACATATTATTGATTCGGATACCGCTCATATTACTTCCAATCATTTGCGTTACCTGGGAAATACAAAGCTTGCTTACCTGGATGGCAACGTGAAATTAACGGATGGCAAAGCTATCCTGACTACACCCGACCTGGAATATGATATGGAAACCAATATCGGCACCTATAAAAATGGCGGCAAAGTGGTAAATAAAAAATCCGTACTCACAAGCCAGGAAGGATACTATTATGCTGATCTGAAAGATGTTTATTTTAAAAGGAACGTGCTGCTGAAAGATCCGGCTTATAATATTGATACGGACTCCTTGTTATATAATACCGCTACACAAACCACACGATTTATTTCGCAGACTACTATTAAAGATAGCAGCGGAAGAATCATCAAAACAAGAGAAGGGTTTTATAATCAACAGACAGGTAAGGCGGAGTTTGGTTCCAGGCCTGAAATAATAGATGGCAAAACATCTATCAGGGCCAATCGTGTAGCATTTGATGACAGTACCGGTGTTTACCAGGCGGAAGGCAATGCGATTATTATTGATACAGCACAAGGAACTACTATTATCGGCGGTCTTATTTATCAAAACAGAAAAACGGAGGCGGTATTGGCAACACAAAAGCCGCTGATGATCATAAAGCAGGAAAATGACTCCATATATATTACGGCTGATACACTTTTTTCGGCACGACTTACTGATAGATTTGCCAGGGCTTCATTGATGATAGATACAATCAAAGGAGTAAAGGATTCATTAAGTACAGAAAAAGACAGTGTTCAAAATATTTTAACTGACTCTCTTTTGTCTCAAAGACTAGCTGATACAACAAGAAAAATAGAAGCGGGAGTAATTGACACAACGACAGAAAAGAAATTAGCAATTACTGGAAAAGATATCACCAGGAATATTATTACTGACACGCTTGTATCCCAAAGACCCAATGCTAAGTTGGAAAAAAAGGATTCGCTGAAAATTGACACTGCGGATGTAAAGCTGGTAATGACCAATGAAAAAGATAGTATCGGGAAGATTGCAACTGACACCTTATTATCACAAAGATTTCCTGGTAAGCTGGAAAGCAGGGATTCGCTGGTTATAGATACACTCAAAGGAACAACGGCAGTGGCAATTGATGAAAAAGATAGCACCAACCGTTATTTTGAAGCCTACCGCAATGTCCGCATCTTCTCCGATTCACTGCAATCGGTTTGCGATAGCTTGTTCTATTCCTTTAAAGATTCCGTTTTCCGGTTGTACCAGGACCCTGTAGTATGGGCGCAGAACAGCCAGATCACCGGCGATACCATTCTTCTTTTTACTAAAAATAAAAAAGCGGATAAAGTAGAGGCCTATGAGAATAGCTTTTTAGTCAACAGGTTGGAAGACGATGTTTATAACCAGATAAAATCGGCCCGGATGGATGGTTGGTTTGTTGATGGTAATATTGATTCCGTCAGGGCCAAAGCCTATGCGGAATGTATTTATTATATACAGGATGATGACAGCGCCTATACCGGCATCAACCAATCACAATGCGATATTATTGATATTTATTTTGAAAATAAGGAACTGGATAAAGTTGTGTTTCGCAGTGCCGTTACAGGTACGCTATGGCCCATTCGACAAAAAAGTCCGCAGGAAATGCAATTGCCGGGTTTCAGATGGCTGGAAGAAAGAAGGCCCAAGACAAAGTATGAAATGTTTGAATGAAAGGTACAAGGTGTAAGAGACAAGGTACAAGGCACAAGAGACAAGATACAAGGTGCAAGGTGCAAGGCACGAGTCCTTTTTGCAATTTCCAATAAAGATTCCGGTAAATCATTTCAAAAATGATTCAGGCAAGCAGGTTAACTATCAATTTCTATCTCTTCTACTCCTGATTTTTTTAAAGTAACTCTGAGCCATAAAAGCCCGGCCACACAAGACAATACAGAACCTGTCAATACAGCAATTTTTGATGATTGTATAATATTGCCATCTTTAAAAGCAAGGTTGGCAATAAATATGGACATGGTAAAGCCGATACCAGCTAATATCCCGGCTCCTGCAAGATGCTTCATTGAAATAGCTGCTGGCAAACTCCCCCATTTTAGCCGGATCAATAAAAAACAAAATAAAAGGATGCCTAAAGGTTTGCCGATCAAAAGTCCGAGAATAATACCAAGACTGTTATCAGTTGCTAATTCATTTATCCAGCCATCTGACAATATCAAACCTGTATTGGCTAAAGCGAAAATGGGAAGAATAATAAACGCAACAGGTTTGTGCAAAAAATGCTGCAACCGGTAGGACGGACTTTTTCTGCCGGTACCACCAAAAGGAATGGCAAACGCTAATAAAACTCCCGTAATGGTAGCATGAACACCGGACTTCAACATACAATACCACATAATGATACCGGGAATGATATAAAAAAGAAGGTTGTAAATTTTTAATTTTCCAAGGACAAACAAACCTGCAAATATTCCAAGTGCCGATAGCAGGTAGATCCATGAGATGCCATCATTATAAAAGACGGCAATAACGAGTATGGCACCCAGGTCATCAATAATAGCTAATGCTGTAAGAAATATTTTCAATGAAAAAGGAACACGGTTGCCTAATAAAGCCAGCATACCTAAAGCAAAAGCGATATCGGTTGCCATCGGGATACCAAAACCCGATTGTGTTGCCGTACCGTTGTTAAATATAAAATGAATGGCGGCGGGAACAAGCATACCACCAATGGCCGCAGCTATGGGCAATGCTGCAACTTTCAGGTCTTTTAATTCACCGGCATAGAGTTCCCGTTCTATTTCAAGCCCAACCAACAAAAAGAAAATCGCCATCAAACCATCATTCACCCAATGCTCAATAGAGTAATTGAGTTTAACGGATGCAAAAGAAAGATCAGCATAACGATGCCAGAAATCAATATAACCACTCCCCCATTGGCTGTTGGCGATCAATAAGGAGATAACCGTACAAACCAGCAGTATGACACCGCCGGCTTTTTCGCTTTCTAAAAAATCTTTGAATAGTCTTGTAATTTTCAATTGGTAGCTTTATTTGTGAGTTGCGAAAATACTGTATCTCAAAAATAGGGTTTCAACTTTTTAAATTGTCTTAGAAGCTGTCTGAATTTCGATATTATAGCCACGGATACACGGAAGAAGTTTTATTTTCTGTGTCTTCCATCTATCCGTTGCATATTTTTTTTTGCTATGGTGGTTCATAAAATAATTTTTAGACAGCTTCTTAATTATATAATATTAAATGACTTTTACATTTCCTTTAGACTTCGCTGGCACTATTTTTCGTTAACTAACAACAAAATAAATCACCATGAAAAAAATAATGTTCGTCTCCTTGTTTATCGCTGCCATCGCATTTAGTACCACCGCATCGGCACAGGCATATAAAACAGGAGTTGGGGTAAGGCTTAGCAGCGCACAAGCCATGGTCAATAATTCTATTTCACTCAAGCATTTTTTGAATGAACGATCAGCTATCGAAGTTTTGTTTTCTTTTGGAGATCCCCTGGCCATTGGCGCCTTATATGAAATTCATAAACCTTTCAGTACGGAAGGCCTGCAATGGTTTTATGGTGGCGGCGGTTACCTTGGTTTTGTAAAATCATGGAACCCCACTAAAAATAAGAACGAAACGGATGTAAATGTAGGTGCACAGGGTGTGGTTGGCCTTGATTATAAATTCGTCAATCTTCCCCTTAATTTATCAATTGACTGGAAACCGGAACTAAACCTTGTCAGCGATATAAATTTTGAACCTGCGGCCGTTGGCTTTACGGCAAGGTTTACTTTTTAAGTTGGTTCCCATTAACACAGAGGCCACAAAATTTTATTCTTTGTGTACTTCGCTGCTTTGCGAAAAGAACAACAGTTTCCCATTAAGATACCAAGACCACTAAGTTTTCCACTAAAAACAAAACGGCGGTATTTTTCTTTGTGTGAGAAGAGCTAATTTCCCACAAAGCCACTAAGTTTTCTTTGTGTGCTTTGCTTTGTGGGACAAAACGCATAACCCTTTATTGAAACCTGCAGTGCTGCGGGTTTTTTAATACCCTTCTATTCGAAATTTTTAAAAAAATGCAGGATTGGGCAGGTATCTTAATAAAACAATGCACATTTTCTCCAACTTCCTGCGGTTTATTGCAATTTTTTACCGTATATTTAAACCCTCTTTAACGGACCAAAGCATGCTTAAGAAAGAAAGACAGTCCTATATATTACAGCAGGTCAACCTGCATAATAAAGTTCTTTCGTCTTCGCTTAGCCTTGAAATAAACGTATCGGAAGATACCATCCGCCGCGATCTGCAGGAGTTATCATCAGAAGGCAAATTGTTGAAAGTTCATGGTGGCGCCCTCTCCCATTCCTTTGGTAATTTTCATATCCCCGGTAACGGCGTGTATTCGCAGAATCAGAAAAAAGTAATTGCCCAAAAAGCGATCGCACTGATCACAGACGGCATGTTTATATTGACCGGTGGCGGCACTACTATTGTTGAAATGGCCAGGCTTCTTCCTGCCGAGTTAAAAGCCACATTTGTTTCCGGAAGTATCGCTGCTATACTTGAATATATGGATCACCCCAATATTGAAGTGATACTGATCGGCGACCGCGTTTCAAAAAATTCGAAGATCACGGTTGGTTCGGAAGCTATTTCAAAAATAAGGCAGATGAAAGCCGATATCTGTTTTTTAGGAACCAATGCTATTGATCTGAACAACGGAGTGACGGACAATGATTGGGAAGTAGTGCAATTGAAAAAAGCGATGATTGAGTCGTCGCAAAAAGTGGTTTGCCTGACGATTGCAGAAAAGATCAATTCGCAGCAGCCATTACAGGTCTGCGGGTTAAAAAAAATAGATACGCTGATTACTGAATTGCCACCGGATGATGCTTTGCTTAAACCCTATAGAGAGGCTGGTATTAAAGTGCTGTAAAAATCCAAAATCAGATAGTGCTCTTAAACATTTTTTATTACACAACACGTAAAATGCTTATTATGAGAAGACTGCTTTATTTAATGATTGGTCTCTTTCTCTGTGTTTCAGGTATAGCCCAGGGAATAATAACGGGACATGTCACATCAAAGAGTGATAACAAACAAATGAGTGGGGTTTCGGTGTCTGTTAAAGGAACCAACCGTGCTACTCAGACAGACGAAAATGGAAATTTTTCCATTAATGCATCGCAGGGACAGGTGCTTCAATTCACTTTTGTGGGTTATACTACCACAGAAGTTAAAGTCGGAAATTCCGGAAGTATCGATGTTTCGTTAGCAAGCCAGGAATCTCAATTGGGAGAAGTGGTTGTAACCGCTCTTGGTATTAAAAAAGAACGAAAGGCATTAGGCTATTCGGTTACAGACTTAAATGCGCAGGAATTGATGAAAAACAAAAATACCAACATCGTTAATTCCTTAGCCGGTAAAGTTCCGGGTGTAAATATTACGCAATTCAGCGGTTCTGCCGGCGCCGGTGCATCTATCACCATTCGTGGCGGTACTTCTACATCGGAGGGAAGGCAAAACCAGCCATTATTCGTTATTGATGGTATTATATATGATAACTCAACCACAGTTAGCGGTAATACAGGTACTGATGGTTTGTCGCGCAGTAATACAACTTACTCTAATCGTATTATGGATATTAACCCGGAAGATATTGAGAATTTGTCAGTGTTGAAAGGCGCTGCCGCAGCCGCATTGTATGGATCAAGAGCGGCTGACGGCGCGGTGATTATTACTACAAAGAAAGGAGCTGAAGGTAACGTAACGGTTAATCTCACCAGCAAAATAAGTACATCGTGGGCAAACAAGCTACCCGAGGTTCAAACCGTATTTGGCCCTGGCTATTATTCGAGCAATGGCGTCTTGAGCACCAATAATGAGTATAGGTCATGGGGCGCTAAAATTGCCAATGAAACGATCTATGACAATATCGGCGATTTCTTTCAAAATAGCCTCATCTACGATAATAACGTAAATGTATCAGGTGGGTCAAAAAACGGGTCTTTCTTTTTGTCGGCATCAAACTTTGACCAGACAGGTATTGTTCCCGGCACAGCTTATGACAAAACAACGTTTCGTTTTAACGGCGAACAGAAATATGGACGTTTGACATTGAATGCAAATGCTGCGTATTCTATTGCCAACACCGATCGAACCTTAACCACTGCCGGCTTATATGGTAGCGGAGTGGGAAGTATGCAATCATTGTATAACTCACCTACAACATTCAATCTAAAAGACTACATTAACCCGGATGGAACACAACACCGGATTTATGACGGAACACTTGCATTGGAAAGCGACAGGGACAATCCATACTGGATCATCAACCAGGATGAGTTGACATCAAAAACCAGGCGTTTCACCGGAGGGATTAATGCCAATTTTAAAATCACAGACTGGTGGGACATTACGGGACGTTTGGGTTATGACCAATATTCCACTAATGATTACACATTTATTGCTCCCGGCTCAGCCCTGATCCCGCTCTATCAAAACGGACGTCTGAGCAAAAACCTGGTTGACTATTCCTATATCACCACCACGCTCATGAGCAATTTTCACAAAAGGATCGGAGAATTTGATGCACACCTGATGCTGGGAACCACTTCGGAGGATTTTAATACAAAAGGTCAAAATCATTGGGGGTGGGGCTTTAGCACACCCGGTACTGTCAGCTTAAATAGTATAGATATAGCAAATAAAAGATTTACCGATAACACAACAAGACGGCGCCTTGTAGGGGCTTATGGAGAAGTTGGCGTATCGTATAAAGATATTGTTTATCTGACTGCAACAGGGCGCAATGACTGGTCATCCACACTGCCTGTACAGAGCTATTCCTATTTTTATCCTTCTGTCAGCGGCTCTTTTGTTTTTACACAATTGCTGCCCAGGAACAATATACTTTCTTTCGGGAAGCTTCGTGCAAGCTGGGCGAGAGTTGGTAAAGACGCCAATCCATACGCTACGAACACTTATGTAAATCCTCCATACACCATTGGTTCTTTTATCGCAGTAGGTAATCAGTGGGCGGCAGGTAATCCTGATTTGATACCTGAAATTCAAAATTCCTGGGAACTTGGAGGAGAATTTAGATTTTTGAAGGGCCGTATTGGTTTAGATTATACCTATTACCATAGCGAAACAGAAAACCAGATCGGGCAACCGCGTTTAGCTCAATCCGGCGGTTTTATTTTCAGTACGCTCAATTCCGGTACTGTAATCAACAAGGGTATGGAAATAGCCCTTACAGGAAAAGCAATATCCCAAAAGAATTTTGGATGGGATGTTACGCTCAATTTTTCCTACAACAAGGGCAGGTTAGGAGCTTTCATTCCGGGTATAGCTTATTTTTACCCGACAGATGCCCAGTTCGGAACCGTAAAAGCAGCATCAGTTCCGAATGGCGGTTATTTTCTTGGAATGACGGGTAGCCCTTATTTGCGTGAATTTGATGGAAATGGAAAAGAAATTTCGGGTGGACGCTACCAGGTAGATCCTACAACCGGATTTTATAAAATGAATACCACCAATCCTGTCGTAGGTAATCGTGAACCGGATTTCATCGGCGGGTTTAATAATACTTTCCGGTACAAAATGTTCAGCTTATCTTTTCTTCTCGACATTCGCAAAGGAGGAGACGTATTTAATGGTACAGAATATTCTTTGATCGCAAATGGTTTAAGCAAACAAACTTTGCTGAATGATCGCCAATCGGTAACCGTGAGCGGGGTTAATAGTTCGACAGGAGCTGATTTTACTCAAACCTACGAAGCAAATCAGTCATATACCATTGGCAGCACAACAGTTTCAGGTTACGACATGATTCAAAGATATTGGGCAAACTACGCGGCCAACTCTTATAATTTTATTACTTCAGTAAATTGGCTGAAACTACGTTCGCTGTCATTAACCTATGATTTTTCCGGTATGATTAAGAAACAAAAAATTATTAAAGGAATCTCAGCAACAGCAGTGGGTACCAATTTATTTACATGGACAAATTACAAAGGAATGGATCCTGAAGTAAGTGCAGCAGGAGGAACAGGAGGTTCGGGTTCTACAGGTATAGATTACCTCGGCGTACCTGCTGTAGCAAGTTTCACATTCGGTATTAACCTTAAGTTTTAACTCGAAAAAAATTAAATTATGAAAAAAGTGAAATATATTATACTGGGTTGTGCATTTGTATTGAGTTTGGCTTCGTGTAGAAAGTGGTTAGACGTTAATACCGACCCTGATAATCCAAACAATCAAAGTGTATTAATTCAAAACCGGTTGCCCTGGATCGAACATTTTTACCAATACACTTCAGGGGTTGCCAATTATCGTACTGCCTGCCAGGCGGGAGTTTATTATACTAACTCTGCTACCCCCAATACATTCAGCACAACATGGAAATGTTCTCCGAGCAATTCAACAACTCCCTATCAACAATGGTTTGTGGCAGTATCTTCCAATGTGGTTGATATGTATAATTCCGCCCAGAAACAAGGCGCTTATCATTATATGGCTGCGGCTAATGTATTCCACGCACTGGGTTTTATGAAAATGCTGGATCTGTATGGCGAAATGCCTTACACCGAGGCAGCAACAGGAAATCCAAGCCCAAAACCTGATGATGGTAAAACCATTTTCAACGGATGTATAGCAAAATTGAACGAAGCGATCAGCTTATTTAGTAAAACACAGGAAGCCGGAGTTCCCACACTTGGTACTGGAGATTTGTGGAATGCCGGCAATATAGACAAGTGGATAAAACTATGCTGGGGATTAAAAGCCCGCTATATGCTGAAGCTGTCAAAAAAATCGGATTTGTATAATGCGGATTCAATTTTATATTGTTTGACCAAGGGCCCGCAAACGAATGCCGATAATACAATAGGGCCAGGATTCAATAACAGCACCGTAACTGATTACCTGATAGGCGATCCTGTGGTAACAAACGGCAACTTTAATTATGCGGGTTATGGCAGTTCTAACCGCATTTCCCAATTTCATTACAACCTACTGACGAATATGCGTGGTTCCGGAGCGACTGACCCACGGATGACTAAAATTGTACCTGCTTCTATGGCTAATGTTCAATTGGATGGTACCGGTAAGGTAGCGTCCTATACATGGAACCGTTCGATAGGCGTTGATTCGTATGGTCCGGCAACCCGGTTGTTGAAAGTCAGCCCTACTTCTATTGCAAATGCGACCTTTACCAAATCCGATAAACTTATAACCTACACTATTAATGATGCAACGGATCGTGCAAATTTCATTGCTGATCAGGTTGCGACAGGCCGTCCATACACCACTAACGGCAATACTGTAACGGTAACCTACAAGGCAGGTTCCATATATATAAACAGCACCGATTACCGGTTGGCCGGAGATACTGTTTATGTAAACCTGCGTAGCAGTGCCCTGGCTACATCAGGTAATGCTGCTCAGCCTTCAAATGATGTGAACTGGTATCCTTCAGTAGATGCATATAATGCCGGTGTCATTGGTTCCACAGGCTCCTTCCAGACTCGTCCTGTTTCAGATCAGGAGATTCTGACTTATCATGAGATGAACTTTATAAAAGCTGAAGTTTACATGAGAAAAGGTGATCCTGGGAATGCTTATACCGCATATGCGGCAGGTATCCAGGCTCATCTGGACATGATGCAGGCTAAACTCACTCAATGGAAAGCTGGCGGCTATAACAAAAATGCTGCTGGCGTTACCATTCCGGATATGGAACCTATGGACCAAACTGCTATTAACACATACCTTACAAGCAGTGCGGTTGCTCAGGGTGCAGGCGGTTTAACAATGTCCGATATTATGCTGCAAAAATATATTGCCATGGGCTGCAGCATTGAAAACTGGAACGATATGCGCCGCTTTAATTTCAGTGCCGGTGACGTAGGTGGTTTTGGCGTTGTTTACCCCGGTTATCAGCGGGGCCCATTATTTACAGGCGAGGCTCAGTTGACAGGTGGGGCTCCAACAGATCCCAGGTATTGGATGCGCCGCTGGGCATTACCGCCGGTTTATGAAATACAATACAACTCTATAAATACGCTTGCCTTAAATGCCCACGCTACTGATCCAAATATTTGGAG
>JAKFEJ010000058.1:0-1620 GCA_036675745.1 Chitinophagaceae bacterium
CAGCATTTCATTGGCTGACTTACCCGTTGCACATACAATAAAAATATAACCGAATTTCTCTTCATACTTTTTATTGGCTTCCATTAATGCTTCAATAGTTTGTGGTGATGCAGTATTAATACCACTTTGTTCTCCTGCGGCAAATTGAGCCGTGGAAGCAAATTTGTTTTTTAATGATTCCATATCGCCGATCCTGGGATGATGAGCAAATGCTTCCTTCCAATCTGTTTCGGTACATAAGAACCATTGTTCTTCTGCATCTTCCAATAATTCAACCATATCATCTGCAGGAAAGAAAGGAAGCATCTTACTGACCCATGCTGATGAGCCGCAACATTTAGCCAACTCTTCACGGAGCTGCTGTTGAGGTAATGTATTTAATTCGTGTAGTGTCATAAAAAAACCCTCCCGACCTCCCTAAAGGGAGGCCACCATCACACAGCCCAGGCTTTACGAAAATTCTTTCTTTTCATAAATCTTCTTTAGTAAATGTAATACTAACAAAGAAATCTTCGGTCTAAGTTCCCCCTTTAGGGGGACAGGGGGTTCCCCACAATCTCATCCTGCTCACTCCGCCATCCGGAAAAATGGTCAGGCGAACATGAGTGAACGATTCCCTGCATGCAATTTCTTTTTCAAAATCATGTTCACAATCAGCATTCAGTTTTGTTTGAGGAAGAATGGTTATCCATTTAATAGTTTCACTATCCAGTTTATCTTCTTCCTGTAATAAAACAGTACATCCTTCCAGAAGGAAACTGTCGGGATAGTTTCCCTTAAAATGGCAGGTATCAATTACAATTTTTTCAATAATCCCTTCATGCGCCAAACGAACGATTACCCAATCACGATTGCCGGGCGTACGGTTACGTTTTGTTTCCCAACCATCGCCCATATTCACACCGCGGCCCGGCATGATAAGGTTGTCCATATGAGAAAAAAACATATCATTACACAAAACAGATTTTGCACCATTTGCTGCGGCTGCGAGATCTATCAAATCATTTTTATTAACCTGCTCCCAATTTTTAAAAACTTCTCCATATACTTTTAATCTCGCTACGCCACCATCAGGATAAATGTTTAATCTTAAATGAGTATAAATATCATGATCGGCTATTTCATAAAAATTTTGTGAGCCTGCCTGCAACGGAGATTTGGGAAGAATCTCTTTCCAGGTAATAACCGCAGGGTCATTTTCAGGCCACATATCCTCAATATGTGCAGCATCAATTGATGCATAAGGCGGATGATTACCCAAAAAATGATTTGTGTCTATATCTACTCCGAAAATTCTTCCGGGAGTGGCCAACTGAATAATGCACCAATCATGCCCCGGTGTTCTTTTACGCCGGCTCTCCCATCCGTCCATCCATTTACCCCTGTCGGTATATTTATCTGCAATAAAAATACCACGACCGGGTTTCAGCAGATTTTCTTTCTCTGCAAAAAAATCATCACTGCAGAGTAAAGCTTTACCGCCCAATTTTTCTGCTGCAAGATCCGTGAGTTTTATAAAGGACGGTTCTGACATGGGAGAACTAAGATTATCGTGATTTATTGGGATTAATAGGAAAGTTAGGAAACTCTTTGTACTTCTGAAAAGTTTATAAAGAAGAG
>JAKFEJ010000525.1:0-1619 GCA_036675745.1 Chitinophagaceae bacterium
TCTCCTTTAAATATTAATCCTGCATTAACCGCTAATATTAATGCCGATTGGCGGCTTATTTCCAATTTCAGGGATCAATGGATAGGGCCTGCCAGTCCTTATGTTACAGGAACGATTTCCTATGATACTAAAATCATGCAGAATAAAATCCCTAATGTTGAAACGGAAAATAATATTATGGGCATAGGTGGCATGTTAATGTTTGATTATGCCTTCAGCGGTATTGTAAAAAGTACTTATGCCTCATTTAATCTTTCTTATAATATTAAGTTAAGTGAAAATGATTATCATAAACAAAGGCTCGGGCTTGGCTTTGGCGCTATCTATGGGCGAAGGCATGTTGATTTTTCCAGGGTAGATTTTGAAGAACAGTTTACAGGTTTTGGTTTCAATACAAGTTTGCCCACCGGTGAAACCGCTTTATCAAATATGAAACCTTATTTTTCAGCAAGTGCCGGTATCGTATATAGTTACAGCACTCCCAAAAGTAATTTTGATGTTGGCGTAGCGGGGTTTCATTTAAACAAACCCAGGCAAACATTTTTGGAAGATGAGCACATGTACCTGGCTATGCGAAAAGTAGCGCATGCAAACTTTGAAACAGTCATCAATGAAAAAGTAATTTTAAACACCAATGCTATTTACCAGTTTCAATTAGAAGCCAATTATTTTTCCGCTGGTGCAGCACTGGGATATTATTTAGGTGATGCGGCCGAATCAATACTCACTGCAGGACTTTGGTACTGGTCTAAAAATGCAATCATTCCTTATGTAGGCTTAGCTTATAAAAACGCCCAGTTCGGAATAAGTTATGACCTAACGACTTCTAAACTGAACCAGGCTACAAAAAAACCAAACACCTGGGAGCTGTCTTTAATCCTGAGAGGTATAAAAAAACCAAGTGGCGTGATTCCCTGTCCCTGGAAGTAAAATTTGAAGAATACTTTCTACAGCTATATCATGAGGCCCGTTCTATATTGTACCAACTATTATTATTGGTTGCCATTATCCTGCTTTTTCTGATACAGTATAACAGCCATTAATCTCCCCGCTTTTTTTGAATACCCTTTTCTATGTCCTATAAGCTCTTCTTTTTTCAACAACCAATGTGCTGCAATAGTATTTGAATTTATTATAAATATAAGCCCCGTCTTTATAATGGATAGGGTTATACATGGCTTTATAATACGATGCTATAGAATCTCAAATTGACCATTATACAGTTTTTTATACTCCGCTAAAACGGATTCGGGTCTTATGATTAATACTGGCTAAATCTGTTGTGATTAACACACAGAAATCATTTTCTTGTCCTGGCAATCGTACCAGTACTTCCCTGTTTTAATTTTTTATACCCAAAAATATTTCTTTTGATAGTTTGCTTAGTAGTTCACAATAAAGATCTTATAAAATAAACGGCCCTAAAAATCCGTTAATGATCCAGGTAAATAACCGGTGATTTATATCGTATAGAGACAGGATAGTAAAAACCCCATAATTTCTACTTATCTGCGTTTCAATGCTTTATAAAACATTGATTATTACTGTTTTTTTTCTTTTTAATTAACCGTCCAATAAATTATAAAAATTGATAAAGAATATTACTTTTATGCCCTCCT
>JAKFEJ010000643.1:0-11673 GCA_036675745.1 Chitinophagaceae bacterium
ATGTGCAAATTCATGAAGAAAAACACCAGTCAGCAACTTTTCCAATCCGAGTTCATCGCTTTCAATACCGGCTTCTTTCCAGTAAGGCGGCGCCGCCATTACAAAAAAACTTTTATTTTTTCCCTCCTTTAATGGAGCAGCAAAGGTCATCAGCCCGACAGGAACTTTTTGACCGTCAGGCAAAATAAGCTGGCCATTATGTGCGGCTTTTTTCCACGCTAAATTTTCACCCAGCAAAGCAGGTCCTTCAATAACATCACCCCGGGGTGCGGTTATCGCAGAAGTGGTATACACATATTCTTTATCAAAAAATACCATCAGGGGTGCGGGATCGGCGGGCAAATGAAATACTTCTTTACTCAGCAGTTCCCATGCGGCAAACCAGTTTTGCAACCATTCCAGGTTTTCTTTTTTATTCTTTGCAGCGCCTGGTATTGGCGTACCGCCGATGATTAACCAGGTGAATGCAAGCATCATTATTAGTAACCCATATCTTGTTCTTTTCATCTTCCTGTTTTTGTATAAATCATTTATCATACATGCCGGTGCGCTACGAAGATAGGAATGGTTATAAAGACGGAATAAGATTTATGAACCGCTTATACTAAGAACTTCATAAGATATGCGACATTAGCACACGGATGAGACTGATTGGACGGATTAGCACGGATTTTTTATTTGACTGCCAATGGGTAGGATCCGATAGCTATCGGATTTGATTTGTTTCTGCTTCGCAGAAATTGGATTCATTGCCTATTTTCTGTTTTAACTCTTACAAGGTAAAACTGGATTTACACTGATTATTTTCCACTTCGTGGAAAATAAATCCGTGAGCATCCGTCATACCCGCATCCGTGTGCAAATAATGTAGCCTAAGTCATGCAATATTTAGTAGTACTGATTGGCGGTGATGCCAACAAAAACTGCGAAGCCCGGTGGCTTCGCAATTTATTTATCCTGTATGGATTAATAAGATAATGATAAGTATAAGGGTAAACCGGGTACCGCCCTATTCTTCACCGATCACTACATGGAGTATATTGCCTGACTGTTTCGATCCTTCATTTGAAATATATAACTCACCGGTTGTTTTAAATGTGATGCCTTCAGGTTGTGCAAATTCTTTGCCGTTGAGCTGGTAAAGTTTTTTTATACTCCCCTCTTTATTAAGCACCAGCAATTTTGCCTTCGGCCCATCGGTAATATAAATATCGCCGGTTGCGGGATGCACGGCAATGGCCGAGGGCTTTATATCCCCGCCTTTTTTCTTTTTGCTTCCACTTTTGCCGAATACATCGTCCGTCATATCTATTTTAAATACGGGTTGCTCCGGCATTCGCTTAGCGACGACGTCAAAACTGTAAATACCTTTATAATCCGGGTTACCGGGTTCTTCGTCTTTAATGGCTACCAGCAAACGGTTATTGTTTTTATCATAACAAAGGCCTTCTGGATTTTGCTTCGCCGTTAAGTGTGTGTTATACTCTTTTACTACCGGTTTGTTTTTAAAATCGCTTATCTCAAATAAGCTTCCGTCTGCACGGAGCACCCAGGCGGTTTCATCAACAACAGCAAGCCCTTCGTAATCTCCCGGAGCCGCAAAAGGTATTTCTTTTTCGATGGCTGAGGTTTGGGTATTATAAATAAAGATCTTGCCCAACTCATCCTGTACGCAGGCAAACTGGTCATTAGCTATATGAGACACACCAGATATTTCTGCGAGCACCGCGGGCATTTCCCATTTGTTTTTTATACTAACACCCGGCGCTGCGGCTTCGCTGGCTTTGTCCGGTTTGCTTCCGGCTATCATTTTTTCTTCCCTGTCTGCCGGAGTGACAGAGTTGGCTGCTCCTTTTATATCGTTCCAGAAAAAAGCGACCAGGGCTATGCCTGCCGCTAATGCGGTTATGGTTATTGTTTTTCTTCTCATTTTATTTTTGGTTTCGTAGTCAAAAAATTTTCTTTGCTTCTTTGCCCATTTCATTTGCATGTCCATCCTTTTTTATTTTATAGCATATAAGTAATATTTTGTGCCGGCTTCCCATCGGTAGTATATACCAATTGTTTATCTTTTTTTCCTTTGGCATCCAGTTCCACCTGGTAATAGATTGTACCATCTTTTTCCAGTTTGTCTGCGTCGTCAATTTCATAACCTGTGTGCTCATTGCTGATGGCAGTTGTTATGACTGCCGGCAGTTCACTTACTTTCATATCTATTTTGCAGCCCATCAATTTTCCTGAAGCATCAACATGCGCCTTGTAGTCTATTTTGTCTATATCAAATTCAGCTTCATAGAAATTGCTCTTTTTTTCCCATTCAATATCGACGGCATTGGCAAATTTTGACTGCACGGTATTCTGTACTACCGAAGGAACTTTACTGGCAGGAATATCCTGGCCACAGGAAACCAAAGAGACGGATGCTACCGTTATCAATAAGATTATACTTTTCATAGTTTTATTTTTTAGATGAATTATTACACAAAGCTCCCTACCAAATCAGGAAAGAATTGGGAATAGGAACAAGAGATTGGTGATGAAAACTTAAAATATTGTGAAAGAATAAAATAAGGATCAGAAATGAATAGTAATGATATGCTTCTGATCGAAATGATAAGCTGTGCTGAAATGATATAAACCGGCGATGGCTTTTACAATGGCCAGTCCCAGCCCTGTTGACGTTGACGAAGGCACACCGCTATGAAAACGGCTGAATATTTTTTCTTCATCCAGCGGTTTATCAACTCCTGAATTTTCTACAACTATTGAATTTTTATGAATAGTAATATTTACAAAACCGCCGGGCTTATTATGTACAATAGCATTTTTAATAAGATTAGTAATGAGCATGCCGGCCATATCTGCATTCATGTTTTGTATGCAGTTGTCTTTCTCTGTAATTGTAACCTGCAGATCACTGAATTCAGCCTGGTCTGAAAAGTCGGACACGATCTTTTGCGTAAGCTGGTTGATATGAACAGGTGTTTCTTCTGCAAATTGTTTATTTTCTATTTTGAAGAGTAGCAGCAAGGATTTGTTCAGCCGGGTAAGCCTTTCCAGGTTATCCAAAGCTGATGCCAGCAATTTCAACTGGCTTTCGGGCAGTTGATTGTTTTCGGCCAGCGCTTCCAGCTTATTAATACTGATGGCCAGTGGTGTCTGCAATTCATGTGACGCATTTTCAATAAAACTTTTTTGGCTGGTATAGGCATCGATATTTCTTTTCAATAGTTTTTCTATCGTTTCGTTTAATAACCTGAATTCGTCCACATTTGTTTTTACGGTGGATATTGGCTCGGATTTATCGAGCCTGAATTTTTTTAACTGTTTCAGCAATTGATAAAAAGGATGCCATACCTTTTTAAGTAAAAAATTATTGAAAAGGATGATCGTAATCACAAGCCCGGTATAAAGCCAGAGAATAGAATAAAATAATTGCTTGATGAGGTCATCTTCTTCGACCATGGAAGTAGCTACCTGCAACTGGTAGTACCGGCCGTTTTGAAGAAATACTGTTCTGAGCAAACGCACCGGCTCATCGCTTTTCTCATTCTGCATGTACATCATGGTATCGGTATAGGTATCCTGGAAATTGAGGGCATCAGCCGCCATTATTTCCCTGATAGCATAGTCGCTCTCTTCAAAACTATTTTTAGTGAGTACCGTTGTATCTAAAGCCGCTTTCTGTATCACCAGTCCTTTCTGGTTATCCAACCCATCATCAATACTGTCATAAATTTCATCGAGCAGGGAATAATAAAAAATACCTGCCCAGATGGTAATAACAATAAGAAGTATAATTGCGAAATAAGCCGATGTATAGTTAAGCAATTTCATTTGTTCACCAATTTATATCCTATTCCATAGATAGCCTGTATCTCCGCTTCCGCTTCAGTATCTTTTAATTTTTTGCGCAGGTTTTTGATCTGGGAATAAATAAAATCAAAGCTGTTTGCTTCGTCAATATGATCGCCCCATACATGTTCAGCTAAAGCTGATTTATTAACAAGACGGTTCTTATTTGTAACGAGGTAGAATAAAACATCAAATTCTTTCCGGTTGAGCTCTACTTCTTCTTCATTCACCCACAGCATCCGCTGCTCCGCATCTATTTTCAGATTGTTGCAAATAATGTAATTATGTCCCTCCAATTTTTTCCTTCGCAATACCGATTTTACACGGGCATGCAGTTCTGCCAGGTGAAAAGGTTTGGCCAGGTAATCATCAGCACCCAGGTTCAGGCCTTTTACTTTATCATCTAATGAATCCCTGGCAGAAACAATGATCACTCCTTCCGTTTTGTTCTGCATCTTGAGTTCTTCCAGTAAAGCAAGACCGCTACCACCGGGCAATCCTATATCAAGCAGGATGCAATCATATTCGTAAACATGCAGTTTCTCCTGTGCCGTATAAAAATCAATAGCCGTTTCTACTATATACTGTTCCTGTTGCAACGATTGTACCATGCTGTCCCGCATACCCGGCTCATCTTCTATTACTAATATTTTCATACGCCTTTTATAAAATGTAAAGCAAACAATAAATTCTGGAAACAAAAGGTAAAATATAAGCTGTACTACAGATACAAAGACGCTAAATAGTATTGAGCTTTATAGTCAATGTTTAAAAAAACATCTGGATATGCCTGCGAAGTCAGAAGACTCTTTTACCAGAAGATTATCTAAATCAGAACCTCAAATCCGATAGCTATCGGATAAGAATTAATCTTAAACTCAAACTGAGCAACATAACTTACTAAAAATAGAAAATCCCGTTATTCAACGGGACTTTCTATTGTCAAGCTGTCAAGATTCGGGGTAGTTTATGAAGTTTGTTTTTTTGCAAATTCTGACCTGATCACATTCAACGCCCCACCTGCTTTGAACCATTCTATTTGCTGTTCATTGTAAGTATGATTCACTTCAATAATGTCACTGCTGCCATCGCTATGATTTAATTCTACACGCAATGATTTACCGGGTGCAAAGGAAGTGAGTGTTTCGATATCAATATTATCATCTTCCTGCACTTTGTCGTAATCGGCTTTGTCGGCAAAGGTCAATGCCAGCATGCCCTGCTTTTTCAAATTGGTTTCATGAATACGGGCAAAGCTGCGGACAATGATAGCCCGAACACCCAAATGACGGGGTTCCATAGCCGCATGTTCTCTTGACGAACCTTCTCCATAGTTCTCATCTCCTACTACCACGCTACCAACGTTGGCGGCTTTGTAAGCACGGGCTGTTGCAGGAACAGGTCCGTATTCACCGGTGAGTTGATTTTTTACCGAATCTGTTTTATCATTAAAATAATTAAGTGCCCCGATCAGCATGTTATTGCTGATATTATCTAAGTGGCCGCGATACTTTAACCATGGCCCCGCCATAGAGATATGATCGGTAGTACATTTTCCTCTTGCTTTGATCAATAATTTCAAACCCTGCAGATCAGTGCCTTCCCATGGAGCGAAAGCGGAGAGCAATTGCAATCGCTGGCTATCGGGGTTAATAACTACTTTAACATCGCTGCCATCTTCTGCAGGCGCCTGGTAACCGGCATCTTCTACCGCAAATCCTTTAGGTGGCAATTCAAAACCGGTTGGTTCAGCCAGCAATACTTCTTCACCATTAGCATTTTTCAGTTTATCCGTTAATGGATTGAAGGCGATAGTACCGGCAATAGCCATAGCTGTTACTACTTCGGGGCTTGCTACAAATGCATGGGTGCTGGCAAGTCCATCATTACGTTTGGCAAAATTCCTGTTGAAAGATGTAATGATAGTGTTCTTGCGATTGGGATCATCAATATGTCTTGCCCACTGACCGATACATGGGCCGCATGCATTCGCCAACACAACACCACCTACGCTTTGAAACGTATCAATAAAACCATCCCGTTCTATGGTGAAGCGGACGAGTTCGCTACCCGGAGTGATGGTAAATTCAGAATTTGCTTTTAATCCTTTGCTTACTGCATCTTTTACAATGGATGCAGACCGGCTGATATCTTCATAAGAAGAGTTGGTACAGCTACCAATCAATGCTACTTCTAATTTCGCAGGCCAGTCATTGGCTTTTACGGCTTCGGCCATTTTGGAGATCGGCGTTGCAAGATCCGGGGTAAAAGGGCCATTGACATAAGGTTCCAGTTCACTCAGGTTTAATTCCAATACCTGGTCATAATATTTTAAAGGATCGCCCATTACTTCTTCATCAGGACGTAAATGCTCTTTAATGCCATCAGCTAATGCTGCTACTTCTGCACGGCCAGTGGCAGCCAAATATGCACTCATTTTTTCATCGTAAGCAAATACAGAACAGGTAGCGCCGATCTCGGCACCCATATTACATACGGTACCTTTACCAGTTGCACTCATATTATCCGCGCCTTCACCAAAATATTCAACAATGGCGCCGGTACCACCTTTTACAGTTAATTGTCCCGCTACCCAAAGGATAACGTCTTTGCAGGATGTCCAGCCATTGAGTTTGCCGGTGAGTTTTACACCAATGATCTTTGGCATTTTCAATTCCCAGGGAAGGCCGGCCATTACATCCACCGCATCCGCACCACCTACACCAATGGCTACCATGCCTAATCCGCCGGCATTGGGAGTATGTGAATCGGTTCCGATCATCATACCACCGGGGAAAGCATAGTTTTCCAAAACTACCTGGTGAATAATACCTGCACCGGGTTTCCAGAAACCGATGCCATATTTATTGGAAATGGAAGCGAGGAAATCATAAACTTCTTTATTCACTTCATTGGCGGTAGCCAGGTCAGCCACAGCGCCGGTTTTGGCTTGTATCAGGTGATCGCAATGTACCGTAGATGGAACAGCTACCTGGGAACGGCCTGCAGTGCTGAATTGCAACAGGGCCATCTGTGCCGTTGCATCCTGCATAGCTACCCTATCGGGTGCAAAGTCCACATAATCTTTTCCACGGACAAAAGGCTCCTGCGGATTAGCCCCAAATAAGTGAGTATATAATATTTTTTCAGTAAGTGTCAGCGGTTTCCCGATCAGTTGACGGGCTACATTCACTTTATGAGGCATTTCAGCGTAGATTTTCTTAATGAGGCCGAGGTCGAATACCATTGAGGATAATTTGAAAATTTAAAAATGTGCAAATGTGCAAATTGGCGGAACTACTGATGTGCGGATAAATGACGCATTATTAGTTTAGAATGAAAATTCGCACATTCGCAGATTAGCTAATCCGCACATTTTCTAAAGTGTTGCGAATTTACGGCAAAACAATCTTTTTTCCGATTGAGGTAGTCTCTTTGAGCGAGATTTTTTAAATTAGCGGTATGAACAAATTTAAAAGTTTTGTTGAATGGAATGCCTTTGGCGTTTGTTCCGCTATCGGCAACCGCATGGGCATAGCCCCAAGCCGTATCCGGCAGTACTTTATCTACACTTCCTTACTAACAATGGGTTCCCCGATCATTATTTATATGGTATTGGCCTTTTGGAGGAATATGAGGAACTACGTAAAGGCGGCGAGAAGAAATCCATGGTATTACCTTTAAACCCTCCCGACCTCCCTAAAGGGAGGCCACCCAAGCACAACTCTTGCAGCCCCCTTCCGACTTCCCCCGATAGGGGAAGCCATCTACACACAGCCCTTGCTTTTCGAAGAGGTTTATGTGTTTCGGGTTTTCCTTATTATTATTTCTTTTTTATTTTTTAGCCAGCGATAGTAACACGGATGATGTTCTGTTGCATCGTACATTTCATCGTTCTGTTCGCTGTTGAGCAGGCCTCATCCTCTTCTCCTTCTCCGGTTGGAGAAGGACGGTGCAGCATATCTGATCTGATCTTCATAACTACCACATCAGCTTCATAACTCTATTCACCATTTTCGAAGTGCACAATTACTATGAACATCCCCGAAAAGCGTGGGCTGTGTACCAGCAAGTCCCCTTTAGGGGATTTAGGGGTTTTCTATATCAACTCCTTCACTTTCTCTACCACCGCATCCACTTCTTCTTTTGTATTGTGTTTGCTGAAAGAAAAACGAACCGTTACAAGATTGGGATTGTTGTTGATGGCACGGATTACATGGCTGCCCTGGTCGGCGCCGCTGCTGCAGGCACTACCGCCCGACACACAAATATTATTGATGTCAAGATTGAACAGGATCATTTCTGATTTCTCTGTTTTTGGAAAGGCTACACTTAATACCGTGTATAAACATCTACCTTCCTGGTCGCCATTGAAGGCAACGCCTTTTATTTTTTTGCGGAGTTGTTCCGTCATATATGTTTTCAACGACCGGATATACTCACTTTCTTTTTCATGATTAGCCATAGCCAGCTCGAGGGCTTTGGCAAAACCTACAATACCGTATAGATTTTCCGTACCGGCCCGCATATTACGTTCCTGTCCGCCACCGAAAATAAAAGGCTTGATCTTTACATTATCATTTACATATAAAATACCAACACCCTTGGGGCCGTGAAATTTATGCCCCGCACCGGAAATAAAATGCACGGGTGTCTTTCGCAGATCCAAATGATAATGCCCGACTGTTTGTACACAATCGGAATGAAAAATAGCATTGTATTTTTTGCAAAGCGTACCGACAGAATCTATATCAAGGATATTACCTATTTCATTGTTGGCATGCATCAATGATACCAGGCAACGTTCTTCGTGCGAAGCCAATTGCTCTTCAAGATCTTCCAGGTCAACATGACCATTGGAAAATAGTTTTACATAACTATAGCTTACTTCATCAGTACAACCATAATGTTCTACCGTATGCAATACGGCATGATGTTCAATGGGTGAAGAAATAATATGTTTGCAACCCAGGTCGCGGATAGCAGATAAGATAGCGGTGTTATTGCTTTCCGTACCGCCGCTGGTAAAGAATATCTCACCCGGGTGCGCATTTAATAATTTTGCTACCGTTTTTCTTGCTGATTCAATCGCCAGCCTTGATTCCCTTCCATACGAATAAATAGAGGATGGATTACCAAAATGAGAAGTCATATAGGGCAGCATGGCATCCAGCACTTCTTTATCAAGAGATGTGGTAGCGGCATTGTCAAAATAAATACGGTTCATAATAAAAGGCACAAGGTGCAAGGAACAAGGTACAAGCCTTGAACCTCTGATCATTGTTTTTAAAGAACCGCAAAGATAAGTAAGTAGAAGAAGTTCAGCCGTTCACTTGTTTTAAAAGTTCACACTTTGAAGCTATTACTTCTTTCAACTTGTGAACCACCCGTGAACTTGTAAACTAAATAAATTCCTTTATATCCTGCATCAGTCTTATAGCAATATTATTCGCTGTCGTTTCAAAATTGCTTTCAGAATAAATGCGGATAATAGGTTCGGTATTGGAAGTGCGAAGATGGACCCAATCATTATCAAATTCAATCTTTAATCCATCTTCCGTATTCAGGGGCTGATTCTTGTATTTTGTTTTGATCTTTTCAAAAATGGATTTTACATCAATACCTTCTCCCAGTTCCATTTTTTTCTTGGCAATAAAATAATCGGGGTATTGTGCACGGAGTGATCTCATCCCGTTTTTATGATTGGCCAGGTGGCTTAAGAATAATCCAATGCCGATCAGCGCATCGCGGCCGTAATGAAAATCAGGAACAATAATACCACCATTACCTTCGCCACCGATAACGGCATTCACCTCTTTCATTTTCTTTACCACATTCACCTCCCCTACCGCTGAAGGAAAATATTCGCCGCCATTTTTAAGCGTTATCTCTTTCAGCGCTTTGGTGCTACTCATATTGCTGACGGTATTGCCACCGGTAGCGGACGGATCCAGCTTTCTTTGACTCAAAATATAATCAGCCACGGCCACCAATGTATACTCTTCGCCAAACATGCTGCCATCTTCATTTACAAAACACAAGCGATCCACATCCGGATCAACAGCTATACCCAGGTCTGCTTTTTGTTTTATCACTTCATTACTTAGCTGTGTAAGATTTTCAGGCAATGGCTCCGGGTTATGTGCAAATTTTCCATTGACCTCCCCGTTTAAAACAATCACGTCTTTTACACCTAATGCTTTCAACAACGCAGGAACATAAATAGCGCCGGTTGAATTAACCGCATCCACTACTATTTTCAAATTCTTATTGGCTATTGCTTTCGCATGTACCAATGGATAAGCCAGTACCGCATCAATATGTTTTTGCAGGTAGCTGTCATCCATAACAACAGTACCCAATTTATCTACGTTAATGAAATTAAAATCTTCTTTAGCCGCAAGTTCCAGGACTTTCGCTCCTGTTTCAGCGGAAATAAATTCACCGTCACTGTTAAGCAATTTCAACGCATTCCATTCTTTTGGATTATGACTGGCTGTAAGAATGATGCCGCCATCGGCATTTTCCATTTTTACCGCTACTTCTACAGTAGGAGTAGTAGAAAGACCGAGATCAACCACGTTAATGCCCAAACCGGTCAGTGTGCTCACTACCAGGTCACGCACCATACTGCCACTGATACGGCCATCACGGCCAATAACGATTTTTGTTGTTTGATTTTTTCCGGAAATAATGCTGCCGTAAGCTGCTGCAAATTTTACTACGTCCAAAGGCGTAAGATTTTCGCCAGGCCTGCCTCCGATGGTTCCTCTAATGCCAGAGATGCTCTTAATTAATGCCACAATGAAAATTTGAAATGGTTAAAAGCCTGCCTACCGGCAGACAAGGTTCAATGGTTTTACATACAGAACAGGATGGGCTGAAAAACTAGTTCCGGGTAAGGATAAATTTCCAGCGGGGGACAAAAATACGGATTTCAAATGTCATGGGGTGTTATAGCCTGCTTACATTTGTGCAAACGATAGAATGACAGATAAATCATGGTATAAAGAGTGGTTCAACTCCCCTTTTTATCATAAGCTTTATTTTGAAAGGGACGAGAAAGAAGCGGAAGCATTTATCCGCCAATTAATTAAACACCTGGAACCAGCCACCGGTAGCCGGATGCTGGATATAGCCTGTGGCAAAGGCAGGCATAGCAAGACCCTGGCCTCGTTTGGCTTTGATGTAACCGGTATAGATATTTCCCCGGATAGTATCGAATGGGCAAAACAATCAGAAAATGACCGGCTTCATTTTTTTGTCCACGATATGCGCCTTCCCTTCTGGGGAAACTATTTTGACTATGCATTTAACTTCTTCACCAGTTTTGGATATTTCAAAACCCGGCGGGAGCATGACGACACTATTCGTACCATTGCTTCGGGCCTGCGACCGGGTAGCCTTTTTGTTATAGATTATCTCAATACCCATTATGCGGAAGAGCATCTTGTACATAATGAGGTGAAACTAATCGGTGACACTTCTTATGAGATACATCGCTGGGATGATGACAATCACTTTTACAAAAAGATCACGGTCTCCGATGCTTCCTTACAATCGCCACTTGAATACACGGAAAAAGTAGCCAAGTTTTCTTTAGGTGATTTTACGGATATGTTCAGCTACCAGGGATTGCAGGTGCAGGAAGTATTCGGAGATTATCATTTCAGTAATTATGATGTAAGGAAAACGCCGAGGCTTATTGTTATTGCACAGAAAATGATTACTGATCCGGCCGATAAAGAAAAAAGATTGTATAGTGATGGGAGAAGGACGGATGCGCTGACATAAAAGAAAAGAAACAAGGTGCAAGGT
>JAKFEJ010000297.1:0-1608 GCA_036675745.1 Chitinophagaceae bacterium
ACTATTCACCTTTCACTTTTGACCATTCACTATTCACGCTATTGTAAGCGCCGCTTTATTTCTTGTCATGTAATTATATACTACTAAAATACCGGGCAGAAAAACCAATGTAGCGATCAGTGCATTTTTATAAAAAGGAAGACCGGCAGCGTAACAGGTCATTAATCCGCTGAAATTTTTTGTATAGGTTACTTCCGTTGTACCCATCCATACACCAAAGTTGGACAGCAGGAAGAATACAGTGGGTGCTGCAATGGCGCCGGTAAGCAGGCTGTTGATATTTCTGCCTTTTAATGCCCAGCCAATTAATGTGGCGGCTAAGAGGATAGCATAGTTTTTCAATTGCCCATCATAAAAACCGGCATAAGGAAATAAACCCTGCGTATATAAAAGCTGTATCACCGCATCGCTGATAAACAAAGCCAGCAAGGGCAGCAGGAATGACATATCTTTTTGCTTGATAATAAATCCTGAGAATAAGGCAATGGCAATCACTGGTGAAAACCCTGACCAGTCAAGATCGGGTCCAAAGAAAAATTTGCAGGCTGTGGCCAGCGCTACCAGGATCAGGGTGAATACTATTAATCTTCCGTTGTTCTTCATATTAAGTATTTGAACGATAAATAAATCAGTAAGTAAAATACAGGGCAAATTTAAAAGAATTAAAACGATTTTCAGCCTATTTATGAATGCCCGCTATTGGGACACTGGCTTTAAACAGCCATGACGGTTCTGTAGCAGTTATCTTTAGCTCATTAACTGGTAAAATAATAGCAGATGGCTGGCCTTTTTTCAGGATGACCTTATGATTGCCTTTTGTGATTTCAACCTGTCCGTCTACCAATAGTAGTATCTCAGCCGTTTGAGGAACATAGGAAACACTGTCGCCATCATGCAGGATAAAACTGCTTAACTCAAAATCCGGCGCCGGTGTTTTATAGATCAGCTCAGCACCTGTCTTCTCTCCTTTTACTATTTTGGGATGAGTGGCTTCACATTTTACATGCTTCAATAATTCGTTTACATCAATATGTTTATTGGTGAGGCCACCCCGCAATACGTTATCCGAGCTGGCCATGATCTCGATATTTCTTCCTTCCAGGTAAGCATGCGGGACACCGGCATCCTGGAAGATCGCTTCTCCCCTGTGCAACTCCACCAGGTTAAAAAGATAAACAGAAAAAATGCCCCTATCCGTTTTTCCGGGCTGGGAAAATGCCAAAGATCCTTTGGCAGCCCAATAATCTTCCTGCGATCTTTTTAGTTTTCCTTCCTTATATAATGGAATGATCCGGTCAAGCAGTGGTTGCAACTGTGCATTCACTTCTTCCTGTGGCAACTCCATCACTTTTTTATAAAGCCCTTTATATCCCGATTGCTCAAAAATGGATAATAATCCTTGCAGCTCCGGAACATTTGTCAGCACCTCCTTTATTTGCTTTTCCTGCTTAAAACCATGTAACAACCAAAAATCTCCCATGGCTACCATCAGTTCCGGTTTATGATTATCATCTTTATAATTACGTTGGGACGAACTCAACGCAATGCCTTTGGTATTTTCATCAGCAAAGTCTTTTACCGCATCAGCTTTGGACGGATGCACCTGTA
>JAKFEJ010000719.1:0-1606 GCA_036675745.1 Chitinophagaceae bacterium
ATCTCAATTTCATCAAAGGTCATGCCCTCCGTTTCCATATGCCAGATGATGCCTTTCATTTTGATAAGGTCAACAACTCCTCTGAAATCATCTTCAGCACCGATAGGCAACTGGAGAGGAACAGCTTTTGAACCCAGCATTTCCTTTACCTGCTTAACTACGTTTAAGAAGTCAGCACCAGAACGGTCCATTTTGTTTACGAAGCCGATGCGGGGAACACCATAGCGGTTAGCCTGGCGCCATACGGTTTCAGACTGGGGCTCTACCCCATCCACGGCAGAGAACAAAGCGATCAAACCATCCAGTACACGCATAGAACGCTCTACTTCTACGGTAAAGTCAACGTGGCCAGGAGTGTCAATGATATTGAATGAATATTTTTTAGTATCAGCAAATTCTTTTCCCTTGTTAGTAGGAAAATTCCACTGGCAGCTTACGGCAGCCGAAGTAATAGTAATACCTCTTTCCTTTTCCTGCTCCATCCAGTCGGTGGTAGCCGCACCGTCATGTACCTCACCTATCCGGTGAATCATACCGGTATAGCGCAGGATACGCTCCGTAGTTGTGGTTTTACCGGCATCAATGTGGGCCGCAATACCAAAGTTTCTTTGAAATTTTAAGTCTGCCATTTTTTATTGATTGTTGTGTATTTTTTTTGTTAACCGGCTTCAGTTCCTTGATTGAACTTTTGCTGCGCAAATCCTGAGCGCAGCCGAAGGACAGGGTTCTGTTCGCTATTCAGCTTTTCAAAGCAGGCATAGCTCGCCAATTTTTAGGGCGCAAAGGTAGGGGAATTTATCAAAAAATGACAGGTTAAATTGGGTAGTAATCCTGGGCAAAAAAAGATTAAAAAAAGAACAGTCAAAACCTAAAGAGCCGGAGTTAACCAAGAAATCAAATGTGTCAGACGGGAACGTCAGACACATTACTCAAACAAATAAGCAATATCCTCTTCACTCAACGCTTTTACAAAACCTTCATCGGCAGAAATCAAATCTTCCGCCAGTTGTTTTTTCTTTTGCTGTAATCGGACAATCTTTTCTTCAATCGTATCCTTACAGATCATTTTATATGCAAATACATTTTTTGTTTGCCCGATGCGATGCGTACGATCAATAGCTTGCTGCTGTACAGCCGTATTCCACCAGGGATCAAAAAGAAATACATAATCCGCAGCGGTTAATGTAAGCCCTGCATTTCCGGCTTTCAGGCTTATCAGAAACAGGTGCACATTATTATCTTCCTGCTGAAAAGCATTCACCATCTCAGTACGTTTAGCCGGTGGCGTTTGTCCATCAAAATGATAATAAGCGATACCCTGCTTATCACATTCCGCAGCCAGCAGGTCAAGCATCGTACTGAACTGTGAAAACACAAGCGCTTTATGATTGGGTAAAATATTTTTTAACTCTTCTATCAATACCTCTGTCTTTACAGAATCATTACAGGTTCGTTCATCATCCGGCAAAAGCAAGGGTGAATTACAAACCTGGCGCAACTTCAGTATCCCTTGTATAACAGCCAGTTTACTTTTAGCAAATCCTTGCTTTTTTATATCCAGGAAAAGGCTGCTCCGGATCTGATCCTTAATATTCTCATACATTTC
>JAKFEJ010000404.1:0-1605 GCA_036675745.1 Chitinophagaceae bacterium
AACAATTACCTGTTCAAAATTATCACTTGATTCAAACAAGCCGAGGAGATTATTGGTGACCTCTGTTCCCCAGAAACGTTCAAAAGTTTCTTCATACTCCAGCATGATTTCATTATTTACACAAATAGTGAATTTGTTTTCGGGAAAAGCATCAAATACATTTCTGTAAAGAGATTTTTTACCAATGCAGCTAAGCAGGCAGTTGGTATCAATTACTACTTTCATGCTTTTGCGGATAACTTAGTCTGTGGCGTTTTTGCTTTTCAACCAGCTTTCATAAATTGCTGTCGAATATCCTTTTTCATCTTCGGTTTTTTGAATAGCAATGTCTAATTGATTCGCAAAATAATGACGGAGCAATGACCTGATGTCAGACAACTGTTCTTCGGTAGCCATATATTTAAGGCTTTTTAAAAACTCCAGTTGCAGGTTGGATAATTTGTTTTTATCATTAATTATGGGCTGTGGCATGATTTACTTTTCTTAAAAGTACACTTTTTATTTTAGCTAAAAAAAGCCACTGACAGATATTCTGCTGAAAACCATTTAAGGGTACAGCAAATATTTTTTTCTCATCTCCTTGTATTCGCTTAAGCCAGGTTCCCAGCTTGCACGGATCTCTTTTTCTGATTTGCCTTCAATGATCTGCTTGCGGAAAAACCCTGAACCAATTTGTATCTCGATATTATTCATCTGGTTGCTCAGTTTTGAATCGAAGAACTTTTCTTTATAAGGATGTGCCTTGTACAATTCCATTATCCATTGCAGGTTTATCTTTTTGCTTTTTCTCAAAAGCTCTGTATCATAATTGCGCAGGTCGAGACCATAGCAAACCTCGTTCATGAAGATGGGTGTTTCGGCCATTCCCTTTATACCTGTGGGTGTATAGGAGAATTCATAAATGCCTTTCAGCTCGGGACTGCCTAATATTGTGAAAGGAAAATATGTTCCCCTTCCGTGGTTAATGTAAACGCCTTCAAACATGCATACAGAAGGGTAGAGCAGAACGGCCTGTTGCGTGTTGAGATTTGGCGAAGGGCTCACCGGCAGGGTATAAGGCATGTCGTGATCGTAGTTTGCAACAGGAATGATTTTGATATTGCATTTCACTTTATTGGTCAGCCAGCCTTCGCCGTTAGCCATCTGTGCGAATTCAGCTACCGTTAACCCGTGCGACATAGGTATGGGAAACATACCGATACCCGATTTATACTTCATATCCAGCACGGGCCCATCAATTAAGTAAGCATTGGGATTGGGCCTGTCTAGTATCAGTAATTCCTTGCCGTTCTCATAACAGGCTTCCATAAGTCTTGAGAGTGCATTGATATTGGTATAAAAGCGTACTCCCACATCCTGCAGGTCATAGATCATAAGGTCCACATCGGCGAGGTCGGCTTTTGTGGGTTTGTTCTTTGCGCCGTACAGAGAAATTATCGGTATGCCTGTCGCCACATCAATCTCATCAGATACATTATCGCCTGCACTGGCCTTTCCTCTAAAGCCATGCTCGGGGCCGAATACTTTTACAATGTTCACGCCCAGCTTTTTCAGGCTGTCAACCAGGTGTGTTTTACCGATTATAGAAGTTTGGTTTGCAAGTAT
>JAKFEJ010000052.1:0-11624 GCA_036675745.1 Chitinophagaceae bacterium
TCAATGGTATAATAGCTGCCCCAGAATAAAATATTTTTCACCGTTCCGCTCAAAGCATCATTGCCAGCTTTGACGAAACTGAAATGTTCAGGTCGGCTAAGTAGTTTTTTACCATTCAAAGAGATACCGGGTATAGAAGTTAAAAACGAAGTCTTTTCTGAATTAAATAAATTGTATTCACCAAACAATCCTGCACAATATTCATTCACCGGTTGTTTATAGATTTGTTCAGGTGTTCCCTGCTGAATCAACAGCCCATCCTTCATGACAAGTATAGTATCAGCCCATGAAAGAATATCCAGCGCATCATGTGATACCAGGATACTGGTTACTTTCAGTTTTTCACTTATATCATTTATCACTGCTTTAATAATGTTTTTATGCACTGCATCCAAGTTGGAGAAAGGTTCATCCAGCAATAATAATTTGGGAGATACAGTGAGTAGCCTTGCCAGAACAATCCGTTGTCTTTCTCCACCGGAAAGTTCATCTGTTCTGCGCTTTACCAGGTGTTCAATCCTGCAAATACTATAAAGAGCATTAGCTTCTTTCTCTGGTAGTTTGTTAACAGCTTCCAACTCTTCTTCTACCCTGTAATTATTACGTAATTCAAAATGCTGGCTCAGGTAGGCAATACCAGGATGTCCCGGTAGCAATTTTTCATAAGGACCCAATACCCTTTTATCTTCAAATTGTATTTCACCGGTGTCAGGTTGCACAAGGCCTGCAATCATTTTCAACAAGGTTGTTTTGCCAGAACCTGTCGCTCCCGCTATCGCTAACTTTTGAAATGCTGGTTGGGCAAAGTGAATATCTTTTACTGTAAACTTTCCTTTCTCCTGCTTACTTATGCCAGCTACTTTTAACAATGCCATACCCCGAAAATAAAACATACTGTGTATATACCAGGTACCAATACTGAATGATTAGTTTGATGACCCCTGAACAAGTTTAAAATAGGTTGCTTTAAAACGATTGTCCTTTATTTCTCCCTGCACTTCAGCCTTTCTTACTGCTTCGCAAAAACCATCTTTTGCATGCGCATCGCCATGCGAATCAATATCCGTTCCGTCAACGAAATATGCTTTACCGTTTATACGAACTGCTAAATCGCAACCTTTTCCCGGCAAACCCAGTTGGCACTGACCACAAGCTGCATCAACAATTTGTATTTCTTTTTCTAAATCAGGTTTGTAAATGCTGAGGCCGTTGCCTTGTGCTTTAAAAAACTTCCATGCATATACATATACATCAATATCGCCCGGATAATCATGCTTGCCGCCGATTACTTTTAATAGAGTAACCTGCGGCTTATCTTTCTCAGTATAGGTGTAACTTTCAACGATGCGCTGATCGGCAGTGTCTGTATCAGGCAAAAGTTGCTTTACCGGGGTGCCGTTGTAGCCTGCTAATTTTGCCCAGTAGGCAAATGAGTTAGCGGTACTTCTCACAACACCGTAACTGGTATTATTGACAAACATTTCACCACCATCGTAAGGATTTACGTTATCCAGTGTTCCATTGATAATAAGAACGGGTAATGGTTTCCCGATTGTCGTGCAATCAGAAGATGCTGAATCCGGCATATTAGCAACAACTGCGGCAATAGCTTTGATTTCATCGGGCATGGTTAAGCCTAATTTGTAAGCCATCTGTCCGCCCCCGGAAAAGCCGGCGGCAAAAACTTTATTTTCATTAATCTCATATTTCGTATGAAAATATTTTATCATCGCTTTAAAGAACGCATTTTCGTTGATGTTTTCTTTATTGGCTATTGAGGTAGCATATTTCCGGCATTCGTTCCAGTAATTTTGATAACCATTGGGATATACAATAAGAAGTTGTTCGGCGGCGGCGATAGCTTCCAGTTTTGAAGTATGCTTCATAATGTTTTTACCGTTTCCACCAGAGCCATGCATGACAAACAGCAGGCTGCGGCCGTCAACATTTTCAGAAGGTCTATTAAAATGAAAGCTGCGGTAACGCCCCTCTATTAATAAGGAATCGGTTATTAACTGGCTATAAGCAGCCATTGAAAAAGATGAGAATAGCCAAACAAGTAAATATTTCATTTGAAGAATGCGAAGAATTTTAAAATGCATAAAATAAATAGTCTTTAAATTGTCTTATTGCATATAATCGTAAATCAATTTTGATACATCGGCCATTGCTTTGATCGCCTTCTTTTCATCAGCCGGATCAAAACGTGATAATAAGACCAACACATATTTTTTCCCATCCGGAAGAAAAACAATACCGGAATCATGTTGTATCCCTGTGATAGAACCAGTCTTGTGCGCCACTTTTACATTTTTGGGTAGTTGGGCGGGAATGATCTCATTGAATCGCTGATCAAGTAAAATTCTGATCATTTCTTTTGAAGCAGCATCACTAATAAGTTTTTCGTTAGCCATCTGCTCATAGATCAGCAGCAGGTCATAAGCCGTTGTGGTATTATTCAATCCCTTTTGATAAGCTTTGTTGTCTTCCACTCCCCGCAATACCTTAATATCATTAGCACCGATCTTTTTCATGGTGAGCATTACACTGTCTGGTTTTACAAGATCTATCAATAAATTGGTGGCCAGGTTGCTGCTCAGGATGATCATTTCGTATGCTAAGGATGCAATCGTTCTTTTCTTCCCGATATTTTTATACAATTCAAATTCACTATCATCTGCTGAATCGAGCGAATACTTACTGCCGTCCACAATACTACTGAATGAATTTTTTATTACAATTGAATCAGTTAATGAAAATTTTCCTGCAGCCGCTTGTCTGAAAAGCTCTGCAAGAACCGGCGTTTTCATGGTACTGGCAGCATGAAAGTCATCCTTTTCATTTAACAACAGTGTTTTGCCGGTCTGAATATCTTTAAAAGCTATACCAAAATGGGCATTACTGATCGCCAGTTTATTCTGAACTTCCTTTTTTAATTCATTCAATGGATCTCTTTTTTGCATACAAGCTGTTTGAACGATCAAATTGAAAATAAGAACAATCATTAGTAGTTTACGCATGATGTATGCCTGGTTTATCTAAAGATAGCGGAATAAGTATTTCTATAGACTGGTTGCAAAGCCTTCCGGATTAAGATAATGCCTTTTTATAGTCACTGACGGTCACTTTCGGGTAAGGATAAGTTTACTGGCTACCCTGTTTGTAATTATCTTGTAACACACTCCATTTCACTTCATTAATCCGTTTATCTATCCCTGAACCACGGTATTTTATTTGTTATTCGTAAGCAGGGTTAATGTAATTACGCCAAATGCGCCAGGATAAGGCAGAAATAATGTACCTTCATTCGAATCCGCTGAAGATAGTAGAATTTTTCATCAGATATTCCCCTTCCGTTTTTTATCACAAATTTTTTAAATTTAAAAGCAAATATGGCCGAGACCTGGAATAAAAAAGAAAGAGAAAAGAAAAAACAACAAAGCAAAAAAGAAAAAGCAGAGCGAAAACTGGAAAGAAAAGAAAATTCAAAGTCTGGCAAAAGCTTAGATGACATGATTGCCTACCTTGACGAAAATGGAAATTTATCCAGCACTCCTCCTGACCCCAGGAAAAAAATAATTACCAAACTGGAAGATATTGAAATTGGTGTTCCTAAACATCAACCTGTTAACCCGGAAGATCTTATCCGGAAAGGTATTGTCAGTTTTTTTAATGATTCAAAGGGATATGGTTTTATAAAAGATGTGGAAACACAGGAAAGTATTTTTGTACATATCAATTCATTGACAGAAGAAATAAAGGAGCATAATAAAGTAACTTTTGAAATTGAAATGGGCCCCAAAGGCGCCAATGCTGTTAATGTAAAAAAAGTTGGTTAAGCAATTCCGTTCGCACAAACACTTTCATTCAAAACATTGAATAGTTCTATAATAAGTTGACAGATTTTAAAATAGTCCCGGTTACCCAGGTAGCCGGGATTTTTTTTGTCACTCCAATCTTTGCAGCAAACTCACAAAGAACTTCATTCGCCGTTTTTCCATACATGGAATCAGATATTGGTTTTGTCAATTATTAACCTTCATTAAGACATCATTTTTTTTCAACGATCTTATTGGACAGTGTTTAAAGAAATTGCAGTTATGGTTTTTTTATTATCTTGATATTCATTTTTGACTTACTCTACAACCGATGCATACAGATATCAGCCGCCTCCAAACCAAAGTAAAAAATTATAAGCAGGTATTGCAAAATACGCAGAGCTATCGCCAGGTATGGCAGAGCAAAGTGAAACAATTTATCAGTAGTACGCTGAAGACTCTCGTTGAAAAGGCAGACTTAAAAGCAACCGTTGTTGAAAAAAATAATATTGAAAACCTGGAAGCAATAGTACTTGACCTGGGCCGGAGCAGTAGTGGCATAGCTGAAAACTTAGAGAATACGGATGTGAAAAGAATCATGGTCAAAAACAATGGAGCCATGATCTATCAGCAATTATTCAATGGTAAAATAATGGTGATGCTGGTAAGCCCGTATATAGAAGGCTATGGAGAAGCAAAAGCTCCGCTTACACTGGCCATAGTAAGGCCTGATGAAATATCTGAAGCTGCCATCTTTAGTCATGTGGAAAGCCTGCTGGATGATATAACAGAATGGGAAGATTATGATGATGATGACAAACATGCAAAAGTGGCTTTTCAACCTATCGGTTTTCAGCATACTGTTAATCTGAAAAATGACAACGGTAATGACTCGCCGGAGATGGCGCAACAATAATCTACAAGACGGTAAAAAAAGACAGAACCTTTAATAGTTCTGATAGCTGCTTTATTTTATCGCTTGTTATTTCGAAACCGTTTGATGGAAAATCGCGGATGAAATATCATCCATTATCTGCCTGCGAAATAAACCAAATGTTAGCAATTACATAGATCAGCAGCAATATTTGTGCAATGATCATATCAAACCGGTGTGCCTTTGCCTGGTTATTATTCTTAACAAGTTTTAATGAATAAGCGGTAGCTGTAATAACGGCAAAAATAAAAAATAAGGTGAGGCCATGCAATGTATCTACCAGTGTGAAAGAGGTTGATTCCGGTAAAGAGGAATCAATAATATATTTGTTACCGATCACAGCAAATAAAGAACCCACACTTAATCCAAACCTGGAATCAATGCCATCCGTATGAATGTAAAAACATATATAAGCTATCAGGAAAGCAATATACATACCCAAAAACATTTTCCAGAATAGTCCTGTAGCATCCCGCTTGATACCAAGTCTTGCCCGGAAACTACTGTATTCAGTATGAGGTTTAGCCATTTCTTCATCCCCAAAAGCTGTTTCATATGCTTTTATTCCGGTTGAAATAGTACAAGTGTCAATCGTCCATCCTCTCAATGTAAAGCGGGGATCAAAATGATTACCGATCGTATCAGGTACAAAAACAAGATACCGTGAATCAAACTGCGAATTTTCAATGGAAAGCCTTAACGTCTGGCGATCGAAAGGAAAGTTGCTGATCTTCCACGAATCTTTCATGACGCATTGTAATTTCATCTGCATATACACCTGTTCCCCCGAACTATCCACCGAGGAGAATGATTTATCAACTGTCTTTGCCTGCGGTACTTCGAGGTTTTGCAAGAAATTAAATTCCCGGTTTTTATATTTTAACCACAACCAGAAATTGATACTATATTCTTTTTGTTTAAAATCTATATCATGTATGCTTGTAATGTAGATACCTACGCTAACTGTATCTGGTTTGATCTCCTGCGCATTGGATCTAAACTGCAGGAAAGAAAAAAAAGTAAGAATGAAAAGGACCGGATAAAATTGGATTTTTTTAAACATTTTTTATTATTTGCCGGGGGAAAGATAGATAACCAAAAATGAAAAAGCAAGAATTAGCCGCAGTATTAAACTTGCCATAGAAAAGAAAAATTGTTGCTGCAACCGGTATATCTTTTACCTAACCTGTAATAAATTATATTTGGTACATCTTTCATCATTCAAACTTTAAAAAGCGAAGCACTCTGAATGAGACGATTCTCCGAAATATTATTGAACAAGGTTATTCTAATTGCATTTATGGCCATAGCTTTTGCTGTGAATGCACAAAGCAAGCCTCCACTTTTTAAAGTCATTGCTTTTTATACGGCAAAAAATGACCTGGCGCATATCAGCTATGTGCATGAAGCAAACAGGTGGTTTCCCGGTATAGCTGAAAAATATAATTTTCAGTATGATTCTACCAATGATTGGAACAACCTGAACGAACAATTTCTTGCACAATACCAGGTGGTAGTTTTTTTAGATACAAGACCTGAAGCCCTGGCACAAAGAGAAGCATTTAAAAGATACATGGAAAATGGCGGTGCATGGATGGGCTTCCATTTCGCAGGCTTTGCTTTAACGCCTTCCGCATTCAACCAGGACTGGGACTGGTATCATAACGAATTTATAGGTGCCGGGCAATACAAAGGCAATACCTGGCGACCAACTTCCGCCATCCTTCGTGTTGAAGACAAAACTCATCCCGCCACAAAAAATTTACCGCAGACCTTCAGTTCATCTCCTAATGAGTGGTATAGCTGGGAAAAGGATCTTAAAAGAAATTCTGATATTGATATTCTTCTATCAATTGATTCAACCAGTTTTCCGTTGGGTACCGGACCTAAACAACATGAAATATGGCATACCGGCTACTACCCTGTTGTGTGGACCAACAAAAAATATAAGATGCTTTATATAAACATGGGTCACAATGATATTGATTACGAACATGGCACCAACAAGGAATTGTCTTTCCAGTTTGACAACGAAACCCAAAATAAACTTGTTATAGGTGGGTTATTATGGCTGGGTGGCGCCAGGCAATAATAAAAGGGAACTATGAATCATCTTTTTCTTCCACTCTTCTCCTTCCCATTTTGTAAAAGCGTCATTCCGGAAACTTCTTTTTTCTCATTACGTGTAAATTTTATTTGAGCTTCTACTTCTTTCAAAAAGAACTGGTCTTCTTTTTCCGCGTGAAGTTGTAATGCTTCCTGGCCTTCAGGTTTTCCTATCAATTTCCCATTTTCAAGAGTAACCGTAATAACCAATTCCGGAGATACCTCATAAATGCCGGTGTATTGTTTTAGTATTTCTTCAGATAAAGAAATGGCTATTTTTTCCTGTGGCAATTCATAAGGCTTATCATACAGGATGGCGAAAATACTTTTTGTGATCTTGTCAAGATGTGGATTGGCTACATTCGCCAATAAAATAACACAGGTGTTGTCATCAGGCATGCTTACCATATTGCTGTTAAAGCCATGAATACCGCCACCATGTCCAACCGTTCTTTTACCTGCGATGGAATCAATACCCCATCCATAGCCATAGTTATTTTTTACAGGTGTATACGCTGTTTCTTTCGATACTTTAGTGATAATAGCATCAGCCTGCAGTGATTGGCACCATTTATACAAATCGTTGGTGGTGGAGTAAATAGCGCCGGCCGAATAGGAAACGGAAGAATCTACGATGGGCGCCGGAGTATTTTTGTCCGCAGTTAAACGGAAATAGCCGGTCGCTTTATTCCTGTTATCTAAATGTGTAAAATCAAACCCACTATTTTCCATGTGCAATGGAGTAAAAATATAACGGCGGATTGCTTGCTCGTAAGGCATTTTTGCTACATCTTCTATTATATATCCTAACAACGAATAAGCAGAATTGGAATACTGCCACTGGGTGCCTGGTGAAAATTGAAGAGGTTTGTCTTTGAACAAAGTCATCATTTTTTTGCGGTCAGCCGGTTTGGAAACCTCGCTGGACATAAAGGCCTGATCGCTTGTATAACTATATATACCAGAAGTATGTGTCAACAACTGTTCCACTGTAATGCTATCGCCTTTGGGATAATCCGGAAAATATTTGCTAAGCTTATCTTTTACATTCAGTTTATTCTCTTCCTGTAATTTCAAAATCAAGGTTGCCGTGAATTGCTTGGTGATGGAACCGATCTGGAAAATGCTGTTTTTATCATTGGAGGTATTGTCACCGGCATTGCGAAGCCCATAACCCCTGTCCAGCAATATTTTCCCTCTATGCGCCACTAATACGACGCCGTTAAACTTATGCTGTTTTGTATAAGTTTCCATCAGTTCTTCCAGTTTGGAACTATCCTGGCCGGAGCAGGCATTAAAAAGAATGATAGCGCTGATAAAAAGAAAGTACTTTCCCATAACGAAGTTTTTTGGCAAATGAAAAATCTATGACAACATAACCATTGAGCAGGTTACAGTAAAATATTTTTTTATAACACATATTCACCGGCTTCTTTTCTTCCTGGCCCTGCTCTGTCAATAATTCCCTAAACATACACAAAAAATTTCCTGGTAGACTCCCGTTTTTTTGCATTGTTGTATTGCTTTGGAAAGTGTTTTCAGAATAAAACCGAACTATCAGATGTGTCTGGCAAATCTGTGTTCATCTGTGGCAAAATAAATAGCTCAAAGAAGCTTCTAAATGTTTTCCGACGGCAACCATACTGCGATGATCTCCGTTATAAGTAAGAGTTTCAGCCAATTGTTGGTGAAGAATATATCTTCAACAAGGCGTGAAAATTAAATTTATCTTTAATCTCCAGGACAGGTAATCTCAAAATTTTAAACCCTTTACTATAATATGCGGTTTTACCATTTTGGGTTGCAATTATTGTTATCGGGTATTGCTTTAATTCCTGGTTGCCCTGCTCTATATGCGCAACAATGTCCTGCCAATATTGATTTTGAAACCGGAACTTTTAATGGATGGATTTGTTACGAAGGCTCGCCATCAGCAGTGAATGGCAACAATGTGATATCGCTTTCCGAAATCAGCCAACCTGTTCCTGGCCGGCATACCATGTATTCTTCAAATCCGGGAGATGGGTTGGATGAGTATGGGGGCTTTCCCAAAAATTGCCCTAATGGCAGCGGACGTTCTATCAGGTTAGGAAATGATCTTGCAGGCACCGAAGCGGAAGGAATATCGTATGAGTTTACTATCCCTGCCACTCAAAATATCTATTCGCTTATTTACCATTATGCAGTAGTATTCCAGGATCCCAACCACGAAGAATTTCAACAACCAAGGTTGGAAATTGAAATTACAAACGTTACGGATAACCAGATCATTCATTGTTCTTCTTTTACTTTTATTCCATACGGTTCGCTCTTACCCGGTTTTTTTGTATCACCCAATTCGACCGGGGACACCCCGGTATGGTGCAAAGATTGGTCGGCGGTCTCCATCAACCTGGATGGAAATGCAGGGAAAACGATCCGGCTTTTTTTTAAAACAGCAGATTGCACTTTCAGAAGGCACTTCGGATATGCCTATATTGATGTCAACTCTGAATGTTCCAGTGAGTTCGTGGGTGATGCTTATTGTCCCGATGATACGCTTGTAAATATTACCGCACCTTACGGATACCAGAATTATACCTGGTATAATTCAACATTCAGCCAGGTGCTTGGCGCAGCCCAGACTATCACATTTAAGCCGCCACCCGCTGCCGGTTCCGTTTATGCAGTAGAGGTAGTACCGTACAATGGCTACGGCTGTCTTGATACATTATATGCCAGGTTAGCAGACAATCTGAATGTAGATGCAAATGCAGGACAGGACCTGCTTTCCTGTAATTATAACGCCGTTCAGATCGGGGCTAACTCTAAGCCAGGTTTAGTATATAGCTGGAGTCCCGCTGCAGGATTATCTGATTCCCGGATCGCAAATCCTTTAGCCGCACCGGAGGCTACAACTGCTTATATACTTACAACCAATCACGATGGCGGCGGTTGTGTAGATACTGATACGGTAGTAGTAACGGCTTCCATTATAGATACTTCATTACAATTGACCGGTAATGCTATGTTTTGTACAGACAGTGGTGATAGCGCTATACTACGGGTTAGGCCAACAGAAAGTATTCAATGGTTTAAAGATGGCAGAATAATAACCGGCGCTACCCGAACGGAATACCGGGCTACACAGACCGGCGAATATTATGCGCTGCTTTTTAATAGCGATGGTTGCAGTACAAATACCGCCAAACAAAATATTGTTATTGACCAGCCAAGACCTGGTATTAATTATCCTGTAGAATATGCTATCATTGATGTACCCTTTAGCCTGGAAGCAAGACAGTTTGGGGATATTGTTTTATGGAGTCCCGGTACCTGGCTAAATACCCCGACAAGTTATACCCCTTTTTTTACCGGCTCGTCTGAACAATTATACACAATAGAAATAAAAACAAACAGCGGATGTATAACGGTAGATACACAACTGGTAAGAACAGTTAAAAATGCTGAGATCTATGTTCCTACTGCATTTACCCCCAACAATGATGGTCTGAATGATGTTTTACGTCCTATAATCAGGGGGATCAAAGAAATTAAATATTTCAGGATCTTCAACAGGTGGGGGCAACTATTATTTCAGACAAAAACCAATCAACACGGTTGGGATGGCACAATTAGTGGTATTCCACAACGCGGACAAGTGGTTGTCTGGATGATAGAAGGCATAGGTGCAGATGATAAAATATACTATCAAAAAGGAACCAGTGTATTGATCCGATGAAAATTTTTCGCTTTGGTTGGCTAACCGATAGGATAATATTGATCAGCATTCCCTGCATACTCCCGATATACCAGTGATAAAAAGCTATCTGACTGCATTGGAGGCTTTCTTACATTTGTTTATGTAAAAAAGGAGCAATCAATTATTGCTATGATTGTAAGTCGCAGAAAATTCATTGGACAGTCTTCCTGTTTGATCGCAGGATATTTTGTATTTGCAAAATCGCCTTTGCGAAATGACAATGAAGTAATGACGGTTAACGGATGGCTGGCTGGGGATAAAATGGGCTTCACGCTCACTCATGAACATATACTGGTAGATTTCATCGGGGCGGATAAAATTGACCCTTCACGGTACGACGCCGACGAAGTATTCCGTATCGCTTTACCTAAACTATTATCTTTAAAAGAAAGGGGTTGTAAAACACTGATGGAATGTACACCGGCCTGGCTTGGCCGTGATGTGAAATTGCTCCAACGATTATCAGAAGCCAGCGGATTAAATATTCTTACCAATACCGGTTATTATGGTGCTGCCGGCGAAAAATATTTACCGGCTCACGCCTATTCTGAAACCGCAGACCAGGTCGCTGCAAGATGGATCAGTGAATGGAAAAATGGCATTGAAGGCTCAGGCATTAAACCAGGATTTATTAAATCGGGCGTAGATAAGTATCCACTGTCGGTTGTACAACAAAAGATGATTGAAGCTGCGGCTATCACGCATTTAGCCACCGGTCTTACCATTGGTATTCATACGGGTGATGGACGGGCAGCAATGGAAGAGTTAAGTATTTTACAATCAAAAGGGATCAGCCCTGAAGCATGGATATGGGTACATGCTCAGAATGAACAAAACAGGGAACTGCATATCCGTGCTGCCAAAGCTGGTGGATGGGTATCGTTTGATAATGTGAACCTGGGTTCAATTTCTAAATGTCTTTCTTTTTTGAATGATATGAAAAGGGAGAACCTGTTGGAGCATGTACTACTATCGCATGATTCCGGATGGTATCATGCAGGCGAACCGGGTGGCGGCAATTATA
>JAKFEJ010000729.1:0-1586 GCA_036675745.1 Chitinophagaceae bacterium
GCATCTATTGTTGCTGTAAAAGGAACTACTTCTGCGGTTCCTTCGCCTTCTACAATTTTATAGGCGTTAGCATTGAGTGAAATAATTTTTACCTGGGTATCAACGGCTATATTGGCAAAGGCTTTACCGGAAAAAACATTTTTCTTAACAGTGAAGCCGTTGTTTGTTTCAGGTAATGCAACAGCGCCTGAAACCAATCCTGCTTTCATGCGGGCCGATAAACGGGGAGCAATGGCTTTGCCATCCATATTGTTTGAAAATACGATGACTGTCGAGCCATTTGCTTCAGCCACCTGTGCAATCACTTTGGTGTAAAGCTGTGCATCAAACTGGCTTAATACTTCATTATTTACATGATGAATTTTTTTGACACCATATTTTCCCAAAGCGGCAAGGTCTTCAGAAGAACTACCTAAAATAACACCTTCCGTAGTTGTACCCAGTTGTTCCGCTATTTTAGCGCCGTAGCTCATTGCTTCCAGCGAAGATTTTTTTACATGGCCTTCTGCCTGGTCTATGAATATTAGTACGCTCATGTTTTAGAGTTGAAAAGTTGATTAGTTAATAAGTTGAAATGTTGAGTAAAGAACTGAAACCCTCCAACCTCCCTAAAGGGAGGCTTGCCATTCACAGCCCTAACAGCAGTGAGTGGTTTATTGTTAATAATGTTGTTGAACAAAGAACTAAAAGTACAAGAGTGCGACGCAACAGACGATGCCATAAAATACCGAAGCTGGTAGCATAATCATCAACTAACTATTAAAAGAACTTTGCTATTGAAAAGTATATTCGACCTAAGTCACCCCTTTTAGCCCCGATGAAAATCGGGGTAGGAAGGGACAGGAGGTTTTCTATATTGCCTTTGCCTCTTCATGTAACAATCTCACCAGTTCTTCCACATTGTCGGCAGCCACTAATTTGACACCGGCTTTTGCTGGCGGCAAACCAAAACTGGTAACACTTGTCAATGCATCTACAGCGACAGGCTCTACCACTTTTAATGGTTTGGTGCGGGCCGCCATGATGCCACGCATATTCGGAATACGCTGCTCAGCCATTCCTTTTTGCGCACTAACTACTAAAGGCAATTCAACTTCATTTATTTCTTCGCCACCTTCTATCTCGCGGGTGAGGGTTGCTTTATTACCTGCCAGTTCAAATTTTGCAGCGAGTGAAACAAAGGCCAAATCTAATAGTTCGGCAACCATGCCGCCAATGGAAGACCCATTGTAATCAATTGTTTCTTTACCAGTGAAAATAAGATCGTAGCCACCATCTTTTGCTACTGCGGCAATCTGTGAAGCGATAGTAAAACTATCATGACTATCGGTATTCACACGGATAGCTTCGTCGCCACCGAGTGCCAGGGCTTTACGGATGATAGGTTCGGCATCCGCTGTACCAACGGTAATAAGATGGATAATGGTGGAAGCATCTTTTTCTTTCAGTTCAATAGCACGGACAAGCGCATACCATTCATCGTAAGGATTGATGATCCATTGTACGCCATTGGTATCGAATTTCGTGTTATTGTCGGTGAAGGCTATTTTTGCCGTGGTGTCCGGCGATTTGGTGATACAAACTAA
>JAKFEJ010000009.1:0-1580 GCA_036675745.1 Chitinophagaceae bacterium
CATCTATATCCACCTGCTTAAGACGATATTGAGAAACTCCTTTGACGGCATTCAGGTCTTCATATTTATAAACTAACCTGGAACTGCTGTTTCCTCCTGCTGCCTGCGATGGAACAAATGTCAACCCGACCCAGGCTCCGTTTATATTGCGTTCTACAGCAAAGCCAGTATTGTTTTGTTCAGAAGAAGTTTCCCATTGCAATACAACATTTGATTGATCTCTCTTTGCGGTAAATGAAGTAAAGGTTACTGGTAGTGTGGCACACTCTCCCAGGAAATTGATGCTTTTAGTATATACTACGGTAGAAGTACCGGGAGTAGTTGCACTTGCAATGATAAGAATAGGTTTGGCAGCGTATGCCGGATTGCCAGAGTAGGGTAAGTACGACAAGTTACTAACTGTTGTCGTTACGCCAGGTGCAAGATTGACTGGGTTAGAAGACAGGGCGGAGTTTATATAACTGGTGATTTCAATATCAGTGCCATTATCAACATCTCCGTCCCCATTAACATCAATGTATCCGCTTACCTCAACAGATTCACCCAATGTTGTGTGTGCATTTTTAATACTAAAATTAATCATTGGGGGATTAGCGCATTGTTTAGTACCGCTGACGATCGTGTTATTGAATATAATATTGAATGCTGATTTTGTAAAGCATTGCGGTTTTTGTGCATTGTCGCCCTGGCTGGCCCATACATCACCCACCACGGGTACTGGAGCTCCGCAGGTAGAAAGATTTATTACCACGTTTGTCAACCTAAAAGTATCGACATCATGTTCTAAACCGGCAGATTTAACGATAACTTCATTCGGATTTGGAACATACACATTATGTATTGTTGCCCCTGCCTCTGACGGATCCTTAATTACGAAGGTTGCCAATGCCTTGCTAAGTTCGACAGCAGTGGGTGCTTTGGCATAACTTATTGCAGGATTGGGATAATCGGCAGCTTCCCATAAATGGATAAAGGCATATTTGTTTCCGTTGTTAAATTTTCCAATAAAAGTTGCATCGAGAGTGATCTGGCATCCTGATCCTGATCCGGTGCTGCTCGTGCTTTTAATTTCAACAACTAAATTAGATACAGTACATGCCTGGGCATGCAATTTTACAATACCTGCAACTACAAGTATCATAACTAATAGTAGATTTTTTTTCATTTTGTTCATTTTTCGGTGGGTTTAAATTTTTTTAATCCTGTTTCCATGACGGGTATATATAATGAGTTAACTCATCCACAATTGAAAATGGAAAATCACAGAAAGGATGCGGGAGGTATTTGTATAGGAGGGACTTGGTGGCGGCCTGCTTATCGCTACTTACAGTGTCAGGATTTGAAAATTGTCTTTGCGCAGAAATTAACAGCGGAGACCAAATACTGAATTATTATAATTTGCTGATTCAGGCACGGATCTTTCAAGAGGAGTGCTAAATATAGCATTGAGTGGATGGTGTAAAAGTCTGGATTATTTTTTAAATATGCAATAGTTACGTAGTGTTTTTTCGAAATTATTTTTTTATTACTGCGGGCTTTCCTGTTTTAACACAGGGTATTTACTAATCTGATTCATGTTC
>JAKFEJ010000381.1:0-1578 GCA_036675745.1 Chitinophagaceae bacterium
TTGCGAGCCCAAAGGAACGAAAGATGATAGCCCGGAAAAATAGAGCTATGCATAATTGTTTTGTAATAATTCATAGGGAGCTCATGTCGAATTTATTCTACAGGAAATCTGGTATTTCCCTTTGGGACACCATTAATACAAGCAATAAAATGAGCGGTGAATAAGCAGTAAGCTGGTTGTCAATACATGCCTGATGCGTAAAGCAATAAGCTATGCATCAGAAGCGTTTGAGAAAATGACTTTCCGGGGACAATTTCCTTAAAAAAAATATTTATGGTATTCTTATTCAGAATTGGGAGTAAGCCAGTTTTAGCGATTACTATATTCTTACTGCTTGTATTCTTAGCAGCATGTTCAGATAGATCAGAAAATGAACTGGCGGTGTTTAAAGCGCTGGATGAGAGTTTGGAGAATGCGAATCTTACTATTGCGAGGTCAAATCAAGCGATATACATGGAATTAGAAGTGAAGACGAGAGACCCTGCCACCAGTCAGAAAGCAACAATATGGCTGCCTAAAGCAATGGTTGTAAGAAAATACGCTTCGGATCTTGTAAGTTATCTCGATAACCTGAAAGACAAACTGAAAAAGGAAGCTGGGTTAAGCAAAGTGTCAAATAAAGAGTTTTTTAATGAAAATGACAGAGAGGCGGTCAATACATTGTTTAAGGACAAAGAAATGGGCAATGAATTGTATGGAAAAATAAAAGAGTTCAGGAGAGATATTCTTTCAATTGATATCCAAATGGGTTCTGCTTTTCGCAGTACACTGCTGGTAACAGCATTATCGCCTGATATTATAAATAGTACACAAAAGGACATTAGCACTGTTATGCTTTTTAACAATATTTCCGTTATGGGAGCATTAGCAACCTTAAATAAATTCAAGAATGACATTCTTGTTGCAGAGAATAGGTTGGCAATGTTTTGTAATACAAGATTTACAAATCATGGCTTCTATTACGATACATATTCAGCGATTGTCGCACAAAATTACAATTATATCAAAGCAGGTGGAAGAATGGAAATAACAGCAGGTGTAGGATATTTCAGCGTAAGGGAGGCAAAACCTGAAATAACAGTTAATGGAAAAAGTATTGCGATAGATGGATCCGGTGTGGCAGTTTATAAATTTAAGGCCTCAACTAAAACCGGTAAACATACCGTGCCGGTAAAGATCAATTTTACCGGGGAGGATGGCATCCGCCAGGTAATAACAAAGGATGTAGAATACACTGTCCTGGAATAAACAGTTCTGCCTGACCTTCTTCGTCAACCTTAGTAGTTATAACATACATGAAGGATTTAACCTTATTACCTTATTCTTCTTTAAAAATAAAATCAGCCAACATATCATGCAATCTGATGAAATCCCATAGCGGGAATAAGGCAATAAGGTTTGTCTTTATGTGATTCTTTTCTACTAAGGTTAACACATCGCTGACTTCAAAGCAGTCCTTCTGGCCAGCAGAAAAGAAAATCGAAATAAGGTTTGGGAACAACCGTGGCTACCTGATCAAGTGAATCTAAATATGAACCAGCCATTCTTTATCCCCTCACTTAATTATGCTACCTTAGA
>JAKFEJ010000538.1:0-11461 GCA_036675745.1 Chitinophagaceae bacterium
GAAATGAAATTGCGCCTGAAGGCATTAAAATTATCCCCTTCTCTTGTCTCTTTCTGTACACCGGCCATGACGCCAATTGTATGATCATCATTAATCGTCCGCTCATAATTTAGCATGGCTACCAGGTTGATGCGCAGTTCCATTTCATCAGATTGAGTCAGTTGCGGATCAGTAAAAGTAGAACGAACTGTCTTGGTGAGCTTTGGAGTTACACCATCAGCTTCAAAGGATACTTTATCCCAGGTATATAACGACCAGGGAGTAGCATAGCGCTTGGTGCGCCTTACATATTTATCCACTGCACCCTGAAGCGTAAGTTTTAATCCTTTGATCCAGGGATTGGTAATATCTACCTGGCCATTTGTTTGTATATAGTCCCGGTGGTCTCTGTCGTACCCGGTGGTTCCGGTAGTAATAGCAACAGGATTTTCCCCGTTTTCAATATCAATTCCAGGCAGGCCATTGGGCCATTTGGCGATCTCTGTAGGTTTACCACGTATCAGCATCCTGAAAATAGCGCCAGCGCCGACTGTGGGGAAAAACCGGTATTCCTCGCGGCCCGTTATACCGAAATTGGTTGTAATATATTTGTTTACTTTGGCCTCAAGGTTTAGCCTCAGGTCGTACTGCTTATAACCTGTTGCTGAATTTTTATAAAAAGCATCTTGTTGCTGGTAACCAAGAGAAGCGAGATACTTCACATTTTCCGACCCCCCACTTACCTGCAGGCTATGCTGCTGCTGACCTGACCAATCTTTGAAGACCGTTTTATACCAATCCGTGTTAGGATGCGTAAAGGGGCTGGAGCCATCAGCAAATTTTTGGATATCGTCTGGAGTGTAATATGCATTTACCTTTCCCCCGGCAAGTTTTGTATAAGAACCTGTTGCTTTAAATGCATCCCAGGCAGCGGTCCATTCCTGGTAAGGAATATCATTATTGAACAGGGCCTGCTCATTTAATAATTCGGCATACTGCGAAGAGTTCCCCATTTCGGGTAACACCGTTGGTTGCTGCCAACCTTTATTAAAATCGTACGATACGACAGGCTTGCCGGTTTTGCCCTGTTTAGTTGTAATCAAAATAACACCATTTGCCGCCCTTGCTCCATAGATTGCGGCAGATGCATCTTTTAAAACCGACATACTTTCTATATCGGCAGGGTTCAAACGTTCAAGTCCGCCAGCACGGTCAGGTATTCCGTCTATGACAACTAATGGGCTACTGTTCCCCAAAGTGTTAGTACCCCTGATACGAATGGTAGAACCATCATAACCCGGCTCACCACTACGCTGCATTGCCGTAACACCAGGCAATCTTCCAGCCAACGCATTTGAAAGATTGGTTGTTGGCGATTTGTCAAGATCAGAACCTTTAACCTGTGTTACAGCACCGGTAACAGTTACTTTCTTTTGTGTACCATAACCCACCACTATTACTTCATCTAATTTCTTTTCCGATTGTTTCAATACCACGCTGACAATTGCATCACTTCCTACCCTTACTTCCGTAGTTTCAAATCCTACTCCGGAAATAATCAATACATCTCCTTCATTCGCATCAATCTCAAAATTCCCATTTGCATCTGCGCTGGTACCTTTCACCGTACCTTTTACTGATACACTCACATTCGCCACCGGATTACCCTGCGCATCTTTAATCGTTCCTTTGATCGGTTTGAAAAAAACAAGCTCATTACTATTTTCATTCTCAACCAGTCTTATGAGGTTGAATAATTTTTTTTTCTTAAGCACTACCTGCTTGCCGATAACTTCGTAGCTGATATGATAAGGTTGAAACAGGGAATTAAAAATTTCTCCCAGTGTTTGTTCTTTCGACGATACCGATATTTTTTCCTTATCCGGTATGGTATTCCGTTGGTATGAAAAACGGATACCCGCCTGCAGACTTATTTTACGAAGTGCGGTTTTGAAATTCTCATTTTTAATATTGACAGAAATTTTTTGGTCCAGGACACCCTGGCCATCCGCTTCCTTGGCAAAAGATACCACTGCAAAAGCAAGCGTCAGAAAGGATTGGATCAGAATGACTTTCATGAAAAAAGAGGGAGGTTTAGTACACCATGGGGTTTTCTTCATAACTTTAAACAGTTTTGCAATTAAGTAATTAATGTAAAAACTCCTTTTCACCGATGATCTTTCTGAAATGAAAAGGCATTCAACGGTTGGCTGCTGTTCCAGAGCGGCCAATCGCTTTTTTTGTTGGTTAGTTTGGTTTCATTGTATATTTCTTATTTTTTTCCAGGCATAATTCGTCCCGACCCTTGCCGGGTTCATTTCATTTTATATATTTTATTTAGTAGTTATTTACAACCTTTACCTTCTATATTTATAGCATATCCGCTGATATTGAAAGAAGCACCAATCGTTTTTGTTATTACTTCCAATTTTTCTTCCAGGCTTTCATTCTCCAATGAAATAGTTATAAAACAATTTTTAAACACTTCCTTCTCATAATGCAGCGGCAGGCTATACATTTTTTCCAGCATTTTAAAAACAGTATCTACAGGCGCATCTTCAAAATTGTATTTCTTTATACTTTCAGCCTCTGGTTCTATTTCTATTTTTGATTTCCCGGTATATGTTGTCGTTATCAACTCTTTTTTAGGGACTGAGTACGTACAAACCTGTTGGGGTAACAGAATTTTCGCAGCCGATTGCTCCAGGTCCTGCCCTTTCAGATAAATAGAAACTTTACCTGTTTTTACTATTACTGATTCATTTGCGGCAGAAGCCGTAACCCTGAAACTGGTTCCCAGCACCTTTATTACCATATTTTTTGTGTAGATATAAAAGGGTTTGTCAGGATTTTTTGCTACGTCAAAAAAGGCTTCGCCGTTGAGACACACTTTTCTTTTTCTCCCATTCATCAAACGGCTGTAAGATATGCGGGAGCCTTTTGCCAATATGACCTTGGAGCCATCGGGTAAAAAAACCAATTCATTTTTTTCACTGCCATTGTAACGGGTCACTTCAGATAAAGACCGGTTTTCTTTTGGCGGTTTAACCAGCGAAAGCTGAACATCCTTTTGTTTGAAAAAACTAATTCCTAAAAACACCAGGACTCCGGTCATGACAGCCGCTGCCATCCAATACCACCGGCGTGTAGCTGGCTTTTGCATTAATACAGGCAATGAACCCTGGTCTATTGCTTCCCTGATATGCATCAGCATCTGCTCAGCATCTATTTCATTGATTTCTTTGGTAGCCTCATTTTCTGTTGCCCTGAAGTTCAGTAAAAAATTCTTTGCTTCTTCAGCCAGGGTTGCATTTTCCAGGTTGGCACTGATCCATTGCAGCCAATATTCCACATAGGGACTTTGTGGGTTTACGACCCAGTCAACAAACCTGTTATCCAGTAATAATGCATTTATTTTTTCCTCCCTTGTATTCATATAAGTAAGCTATTCCATTATAGTAATGGCAATTCTCCTGTTTATATACTCAGTTTCAAGGAAGTTTTTTAAAAAAAAAATTAAGCTCGTTGGGAAGTAGTGGGATATTTTTTTCGCATAGACTTCAATGCCCGTTGCATCAGGTTGAGAACAGATTGATAGTTCATGTTCATCATGGAAGCGATGATCTCGTAAGAGAAATTGTGATAAAACCTAAGGTAAATAGCTTCCTGCTGCCGTTTTGGTAATTTTTCCAATAACTGTTTAAGTGTGCTGCTGGTTTGCAATTGCTGCTCCCTTTCTGCAATTTCCAATTCTACATATTCGGTCAATAAACTACCGGATGAAAGCTGCATCTCTCCTTCGCTTACAAAAGATTGGGGAGAAACGGCTCTCGCTAATTTATTTCGCAGCGCTCTGAACAAATAAAATTTGGGTTGATCTGTATCCGCGAGATTTTGGCGGCTTTTCCAAAGCTCGATAAAAAGATCCTGGATACTGTCTTTTACCAGGTCAGGATTATCAGTAATCTTCAATCCATAATTGATCAATGACCTGACATGAGTCCTGTAAATGCTATCAAGGGCATTTACATCGCCGTTTTTAAAACGGCTCCATTCTATATCGTGGCTATTGGCAAGCAATTAGTTGATGTTTTTGCAGTTTATTCTTTAAAAAATAAATACTGCTCCTGATCATGAAAGTACAGAAACTAAAATTCGGAATGATTCTTTTCTTTTCCTTCTATAATATTATCATACTCTTCTTCATTTTTAACCCGGAACCTGTTTTTATATTTTTACAATCGTTTGTTCAGCTTTTCTACTTATTAATTATAAACAGAAAATCCGAACGGCTTTATTCAATTATACTTTGTTTTAGCATACCAGTTTTTGACCAAGATTTAATTTCAAAAAACAATTTCTATCAATACTCAAATATCATTCCAACGAAGAAAAATCTATCACAGGAGGTTTCGTTGGAACAGGATGCTCAAACTTGCTCCTCAACATCGTATTGTCATTAAAGAAACCACAATTACGTAAAAAGAAACGACCATTATCTTCACCCCCTCCATAATCAAGCCGGTATCCTTTATTTGCAGTAGCATCGCCGGTAAACATCATTTTACTTATGGCTTTCCAGTTGCCGCTTTTATCTTTTGTCCATTGATTCTGGTAAAATGCTTTGCGGGAAATATGTCCTGTTGAGGGATCGAAATTTTCAAGAAATGAATGCAGTCTTGTTAACCAGGAATTAGTAGCAGGCCGGCTGAAGCTGGCGATCAGCATCCATTTGTTTAATTCAGGCGCAAAGAAATAAGCTGTATAGACAGTATGCTCATGGCCCATTGGCTGGCCATGCAATAAAAATTTATAGGTGTTACCTGCTTTCCAGTTGTATTTTAAATAACTCTGTCCACCGGAACCTTCATTGCCAAATTCGCCGGTATGTACATCTTTCCCTTTCTTCAACATTATTATTTTTTTATCATCGGGTATTTGTTTGGGATCATCCGTATTGAAAGGACTCCATACAGAAAATAAGATCCTTCTTTCTGTTGGAGAATTTACCTGGATACCAAAGTATCCTTCACCAAAACCATTGGCCATAAAATAAGAACCAACCGGATCACTCCCCACCGGCACGGTCATTTCATTATAAAACCATTCAATTTCTTTGCCCGCTTCTGATATATCATAATTGAGATGAACCGAAGGCCCACGTCTCCCCCAATAAAAATAATTGCCTTCATTGTTTTTTACATAAGCAGTCTTCTCATCTACTGATGAACCGCTGATAGACAATTCTTTTATGCTAGCAAATAAATTTCCTGTTTTAGTCACACCCTGCATATCAATTTTTACATAGCCTGCTTTTGCTATCGTCCAGTTACCCAGAAAATATTCTTTGCTATCGGTTCCATTAACAACAATCGTCTTTGCTTCGTCGTTTATACTGCATCGGATTGTACTTTCTCCTTCTGGCACATTTAGCGATGCAAATAGTTGTAAACTTCCCGGCTTATTTACTTTTATATAAGTACTAAAAACAGCTTTTTCGCTTTGCCAGTTTTTCCATCCGTCGTTGGTTACTCTTTCTTTACCTTCTTTATCTTTTACAGTGACGTAAGAATTGCCACCCAATGGTACTACCCATTTTGTTGTATCAACTTTTATTGAAACGGGAAAATTATTTATTGCCTTATTGCTTTTATAACTACAAAGCAATAGGCTAAGACAAATTACCGACAGGATTTTTTTGAGCCGCTTCATACTTTTCCAGATAAATTGTAAAGACGCTCAAATTAGCCATTAATCGTTTCTAATAGTCAGCCTATAATATGGATAGTTTGATTGCAAGAATGTGCAAACGATTGTAAAGAGTGTTCAATCGTTTGCATGAATTTTTGGAAGACCAGAATTATGTTGATGATCCCAATAACTCTATGCTCTACAGTAAACGGTTAAGGTAAAGACATCAATCCTTATCTAAATTTCTTATTGCACAGAATTGGGAGAATAGAAAATACGAATAGGTTCCAAATCATATCTTCTTAATTATAGCTTTACATCGCATTTGAATCTGGCATTTACTTATTAACGGCAACCGGCCTGTTTGATCTTGACCATTCACTCCACGAACCAACATACAATTGAGCTCCGGGTATACCGGCCTGCTCCATTGCCAGCAATGTATGACAAGCTGTAACCCCAGAGCCGCAATGAACGATAACGTGTTCCGGATTCCAGCTAGCGATAGCTTCTTTATATTTATTTGCAAGCTCATCAGAAGAAAGAAAATATCCGTCCGGGTCAAGGTTGCCCGTATAAGGAATATTAACAGCTCCCGGAATATGACCTGCTACCAGGTCTATCGGTTCGCTTTCCCCACGGTATCGATAAGCTTCACGAACATCAATGACCAGGTAATCCGGATCGTTGGTTGCGCCGGCAATTGTATCTGCTTTTACGGTTGGTAATAGCCACTTATCCGCAGTGTATGCAGGAAGAGCATTTGCATTCGGGATTATGTTGGTAAGAGGCAGGCCAGCTTCCATCGCTGCTTTTAATCCACCATCAAGAACTTGTATATGTTCATGTCCCAACGATTTTAACATCCACCAGAAACGGGCAGCTGCATTGGCACCCGCTTTATCATCATATACAACTACCTGTGTTGCCCTTTCAATACCCAGCCTGCCCAGCAGAGTTGCAAAATCTTTAACCGGTGGCAATGGATGACGTCCGCCATTAGAAGGATCAGCATTCTTCTTTGAAAGATCATTTTCCAGATCAACATATTGTGCACCTTCTAAATGTTCAGCATTATATTTTCCCCTGGCATCAGGACCTGTTCTTGCATCTATCAATATGATATTTCCTGTTGCTATTAATTTAGCAAGTTCTGCAGAACTAATTAAAGGAGATTTTTGCTTTACTTTTTCCATAGCTCAAAGGTCTTAAACACAAATGATATTACAGAAGACTAAGAAGAATTTTCTTGTATATAAATTTTACAGCCCTATTCCTTCTATAGCAGGGCTCCATCCGGAATAAAAAAACCACTAATTGCCTACATTTGCCGCACAAAATAGAATTGTATGGATTATCGTATAGAAAAAGACACCATGGGCGAAGTGAAAGTGCCGGCTAATGCCTATTACGGTGCGCAAACACAACGCAGCATCGACAATTTCCAGATTGCACAGGACATCAATAAAATGCCAAAAGAAATTATCCGGGCATTTGCTTATCTGAAAAAGGCAGCTGCTATTACCAACCAGGAAGCCGGAGTATTGGCAAAAAATAAAGCCATTCTTATCGGCAAAGTATGTGATGAAATATTAAAGGGCGAACTCGATGACTATTTTCCGCTGGTAGTATGGCAAACAGGAAGCGGTACGCAAAGCAATATGAATGTAAATGAAGTAGTGGCTTACCGTGGCCATGTATTAAAAGGCGGTAAGCTGACCGATAAAGAAAAATTTCTTCATCCGAATGATGATGTGAATAAATCACAATCATCGAACGATACGTTTCCCACTGCCATGCATATTGCTGCCTATAAAATTTTAATTGAAACAACTATCCCCGGGATCAAAAAACTCCGGGACACTCTTGCGAAAAAAAGCAAGCAATACATGAAAGTGGTGAAGATAGGCCGTACGCATTTTATGGATGCAACACCGCTAACCGTAGGACAGGAATTCAGCGGTTATGTTTCGCAGTTGGATCATGGATTAAAAGCTATTAAAAATACATTACCGCATTTAAGTGAGCTGGCATTGGGTGGAACTGCTGTAGGTACCGGTATCAACACACCACCCAACTATGCAGCCAAAGTAGCCAAACATATTGCTAAACTGACGGGCCTGCCATTTGTAACCGCTGAAAATAAATTTGAAGCATTGGCAGCACATGATGCGATAGTAGAAGCACATGGTGCGTTGAAAATGGTAGCTGTCAGCCTGATGAAGATCGCTAATGATATCCGCATACTTTCATCCGGGCCAAGAAGTGGTATCGGCGAATTATTTATTCCTGACAATGAACCAGGTTCTTCCATCATGCCGGGAAAAGTAAACCCCACACAATGTGAAGCCCTCACAATGATAGCAGCACAGGTAATGGGTAATGATGTTGCTATCAGTATCGGCGGCAGTAACGGCCATTTTGAATTGAATGTTTTTAAGCCGGTAATGATCTACAACTTTTTGCATAGCGCAAGGTTGATCGGAGATGGTTGTGTAAGTTTTAATGATAAATGTGCCGCAGGTATTGAACCAATCAAAGCCAATATCAAAAAACACGTTGACAATTCATTAATGCTTGTTACTTCCTTAAATACTAAAATAGGTTATTATAAAGCAGCGGAAATAGCACAGAAAGCACACAAAGAAGGGACAACGTTAAAAGAAATGGCTGTAAAGCTGGGCTATGTAACAGCAAAAGAATTTGATGAATGGGTAGTGCCGGGGAATATGGTGGGTAAGGTTTGAGTTTACACCAACGCCTCTTGTAACTTGTTACCGGTTACTGGTTACCGGTTTCCGAAACTTGAATATTTTTTCTTTAAAACCAGAAACAGGTAACTGGCAACTGCAACCAGGCTCGTAAAATTTCTAAGTAAAAAGAGAAGAATAAAACGTTCTTCTCTTTTTTTATTTCGTAATGCTTGCAAAAAGGGGGCATGCTGAACTATCTTTCTGATAGAAATTTTACTACCCTTTATCTAAAATCCTACCGTATGAAAAATAATATTAAACCGTCATTTCATTATTCTGCCTACCCGCTGAAAGCAATAGAGCAAGCGGTTGTCGCAGCTAAGAATGGCGAACCTTCTCCCAAACTAAAAGCATTACTTTCTGATAATACGAAAACAAAAAGCCGTATACGTATGCATCCAATGGTAAACTCCTATAAAAGTATGCTGAAGGCCCTGACCCCAAGATTCAGAAAAGCAAAAGATGTCGAGCCCGACGGAAAAGATTGGTTTATGAATTACGAATAGAAACCCAAACCCCTAAATCTCCGCCGCGGCGGAGACTTGCTGGTACACAGCCCCCGCTTTTCGAAGATTCTGAAATTAATCGGTGTTTCCGAAAATGTCGAGTAAAAAGATAAAGATGATGTTATAGGGCCTTACAACACCTGCATTTTATCACTTATTTCCGTACTGGTTTCAACAGTAGGATGCTTTTCTTCTTCATGGTGTTTTTTGAAAAATTTCTTTTGAAAAACAAACAAAGTGATAACGCCGACTGAAATAGAAGCATCGGCTATATTAAAGATCGGGCTGAAAAACTCAAACTCCTTTCCCCCGACAAAAGGCAACCACGAAGGCCAGGTTGATTTGATGATCGGAAAGTAAAGCATATCCACTACTCGTCCGTGCAGAAACCCGGCATAGCCTTCTGCCGGGAACATTTTAGCTGCATAAGAGTAAGTACTTTCTTCAAATATCATTCCGTAAAACATACTGTCTATCAGGTTGCCCAATGCGCCGGCATAGATCAATGCCGCACAAATAATAAACCCCTTGCTATATTTCTGTTTGACAATCTTAAATAAGTACCATGTACCAAAAATAACTGCTGCTAAACGAAAAAGAGTTAGTATCATTTTACCCCATTCGCCACCAAATTCCCACCCCCAGGCCATCCCTTTATTTTCAATAAAATAAAGCCTAAACCACCTTAATCCTGTAAGTTCTGTATCGCCAAAAGGAAAACTGGTTTTGATCCATATCTTCAATGCCTGGTCGGCTATTATAATGATTGCAATAATGAGAACGGTATTTCTTAGCTTCACTAGCTTGGGTTTTAATCCGCAAATATAAGTTGATAAGTTGACTGGTTCATAAGTTGAAAAGTTAAAGCATTCGTGCAAGAAACAGGGTAGCTTGCAGATTTTATTTACCTGTTAACCAATCAACTTATTAATTTGTCAACTAACAAACTATTCTTCAAAATACACCCTCTTTACCCGCTGTGAGATACCGGTCATTATTTCGTAAGGAATGGTACCGGCCCAATCCGCCAGCTGTTGAAGTGGTAATTCTTTTCCAAAAACAATCACTTCATCTCCTTCCTGCAGGCCTGCAATACCCGTCACATCGATCATGGTCATATCCATACAAATGCTGCCAATAACAGGAACTAATTTTCCCTGCCCATCCGGCAGGCGGGCTTTCAGCCACATTTTCCCAATACCATTTCCCAGCTTCCGCGAATAGCCATCAGCATATCCAATCCGCACCGTAGCGATAACTGAATCTTGTTTTACAATACCTCTCCTGTTATACCCGACAGACTCTCCTGCTTTTAAATATTTCAATTGCGCAATAGTGGTTTTTAATGTGGCCACAGGTTGCAACAATGATTGATGCGTTACAGCACTATCTACTCCATACATACCAATACCGAGCCTTACCATATCCAATTGTAATTCCGGGTGACGGAAAATGCCGGCAGAGTTAGTGATGTGCTGAATAAAAGTATAATTCAGTTTTCCTTTTAACTGATCAACAGCCTGTTTATATAAGTTGAACTGTTGTTGTGTAAACTCATCCTGCTCCGGAGCTTCGCTTGCTGCAAGATGGGAAAAAACGGTTTGCACTTTTAAAGAAACAGTTGTACTGAGATGTTCTGCCAATTTTCCGATTTCTTCTGTTGCAAAGCCCAGCCTGTTCATACCTGTTTCAACTTCAATATGTACAGGATAATGTTGCAAGCCCTCTCCCTGTAAAAAAGATTCAAAAGAATACAACACGGCAAAAGAATAAATGTCAGGCTCAAGGTTATATTCAACAATTAATTCAAAAGCCGTTTCTTCAGGGTTCATTACCATAATCGGTAAAGTAACCCCTGCTTTTCTCAATTCCACTCCTTCATCGGCATAAGCTACGCCGAGATATTCCACTTTATGATATTGCAAAATACCCGCTATTTCTGCACCACCACTACCATAAGCGAAGGCTTTAACCATAGCCATCATTTTAGTAGATGGCCTTAACTGCTTTTGATAGACTTTTACGTTGTGAACAATAGCATTTAAATTAATTTCCAAAACGGTTTGATGAACTTTTTGCTCCAGTAACTGAACGATCTGTTCAAAACCAAAGACCCTGGCGCCTTTTATCAAAATAATTTCTTCTTTGAACTGTGAAGAACGGTATTGCCGGAGATAACTTTCCGTGGAAGAATGTAATTCTATTGCAGGGGCTTCCTCATCTTCTGATGCATGCCGGAGCGTTTGTGATATATGCTCACCTATTCCTATTACCCTGCTCACCTTGTGCTTCTTACATCTTTCAATAATATAATGATATAACTGTTCGTCCCTTCTGGCAGTTTGCAACATATCAGAAAGAATAACTGTTTTTTTATAATCACCGCTTTGCTGGTCCAAAAAGTTTAATGCTATTTCCAGTGAATTAATATCTGCGCTATAGCTATCGTTGATGACCAGGCAATGATTAATGGCCTTCTTTAACTCCAGCCGCATATTTACAGGCTGTAGTTGTTTCATTTTTTTTGCAATG
>JAKFEJ010000203.1:0-1573 GCA_036675745.1 Chitinophagaceae bacterium
TGACTAGTCCTAAAATAACTATACAGTTGATAAAATTAATCCTGATATAGTTATACAAATATAATTTTAAATCCTGCATTTGCTATACAGCTGCTTTTTCATATTTATACTTTCGTTTATACTGTTTCCATCTTTTATTAAGTTGTCCGGTATGTAAATGTGTTTCATCTGGTGTCATATAATCACAACTTGCATGTGGTCGTAGGTTGTTATAAGCATGGATACTTTTTTCGATAAGCTTGCCAGTTTGATCATAGCCAAATTGTGTGTTGTAAAGATTAAATTCTGTTTTTATTATTCCGTTCATTCTTTCGGCCAGTGCATTTTCATAAGGGTCTCCATTTTCTGTCATGCTAATAGCTATATTATTTTCGAGTAAAAGGTTTACATATTGCTGTGAACAATATTGCGAACCTCTATCTGAATGATGGATCAGTTGTTCATTATAAACTTTATTGTTTAACGCCATTTGAAGGGCTGCAATACAACCTTCTGCTGCCAGATCATTGCGGAAGCTATAACCCATAATCTTTCTTGAGTAAGCGTCTGTGATCAGGCTTAAATAACCCCATTGATTAATCATTTTTATATAGGTGATATCACTCACCCAGATCTGCTCCGGCCGGGTTACAGTTATAAGTTTGATAAGGTTACTGTATTTACGCATCCAGTGCCGTGAGTCAGTTGTAATGATTTTTCTTTTTCTGCGACGGATCAATAAATTATGCTCAGCTAGCAGATCATTCAAATAATCTCGACCGATATTGATCTTATGTAATGCAAGTCTGGGCTGCAATACATGATGCAACTTGCGGGTACCCAACGACGGTAATTGCTTCCTGGTATGGATCACTTCCTGAAGAATAATATCTTCTTTCACCAGGCAATTTTCCTGGCGCCATAGGGCATCGTAATAGGCGTGCCTTGTTTTGCCAAACAGTCTGCATAAGGCAGCTATCCCGGTACTGGGATAGTCCTGCTTCATTTTTATGACTGCCTGGCACCAGACTTTTTTCGGATACTAATTTTCAATTGTTCTTCGGCAACATCAATTAAAGTATTGAGCGCTTTTATTTTCAGTTCTGCTTCCTGCAGTGCCTTTTGTAAAGCGACTGTTTTTACAGTAGTTTCAGCTTTTTTCTTTTTACCCACTGGTATTTGATTTTCTACGCAAAGCTCAACCTTTTCTGCTTTGAATCTTTGCAACCAGCCTCGTATTGTTTTTTGGGACTTGATTTTATAAGCCACCTGTGTTTCATTAATACTCATACGTCCTTGTTCTATAGCACTAACAATGGTGCGTTTTTGAAGAGAAGTGTATTGCTTGCGCTTAAGCTTATCGTGATAATGATCGGAACCGTAGTTTTTCATCCAGGCGTCCAGAGTACTTTTTCCTAAATCATACATCCTGATAGCTTCCTGGCGGGGCAATCCTTCTTCAACTTGTTTAACGACTTTTAAAATTAATCGCTTATCAAAATGTGACTGGCGGTTTTGCCTGGAAGAATACTCCAATGATTGTTTTGAATCCATATACACTTGTTTTTGTGTATAGCTATTTCAGGACAAGACA
>JAKFEJ010000043.1:0-1555 GCA_036675745.1 Chitinophagaceae bacterium
CTGGCTTATGAGTACAGTACGGATTTTCAGCGTTCTCAGAAAAGTGTAAGAAGGTTTCAGCAATTGTTTAATGTAAAATACCCGATGCTCATAACGGGAGTATCGGTTAGTGATTCATTGAAAACTGAAAAGACGTTGCCACAGATAACGCCCATAAAAAGTTTTCCCACCACTATCTTTCTTGACAGAAATGGAAATGTGCAGGAGATCCATTCTTCTTTTTATGGCCCTGGCAGCGATAAACATTATGAAGAATTCAAAAAGGAGTTTAATGCAACAGTGGATAGACTGCTGAAAAAGAATAATTAAGCTGCGGCATCGGCTTGTATTTCTATGAGCTATGAAGGAGTTTTATAACATATCCGGCATGTTCAGGGTAGACTTTCTTATTTCGGTTGTTGGTGCTTAGTTAATCACAGTTACCCATACGCAACACACAATCAACCACCGCCTATTTTTCGGAAAACCGGCAGTGGCAAGAAAAAGCATCAAACTTTTTGACAGGCATTAATAATTCGGTAGCTTTGGATCTCAATCTCCCCTTTGTAAACACAGAAGAATTGATCGTTTAGAAAGTTCCGTTACACCTCTGAAACTTTCTATCCTATTTTTTAATCTTTAAAACTTTTGTGTATGAAAAAACTCAACACTCTTTTACACAATGAAAACGTAGTTGCTACGATTGTCATTGCATCGGTATTCCTGATTACTGCACTTATTACGGTGTGGGCAATTTATGGTTCTTAAAATGAATTTATCTGCAGATTATTAAAACCAGTCCTTGGGCTGGTTTTATTGTTTCCATCCTTGCTTGTTCCTGTTCCTCAAAACTATAAGAGCCTTTAGTATTGTGCGGGGCTTTTATGGATGCTTTGATACCAGCCAAATGAATATTGGCGCTACTTTTTTGTATCCGATATGCCTAGATCAGGCCATTAATCGTCATCCAACCGCCATCTCACGCCAATCTTCATTTCCAATAAACGTAGGGGGCTATTATAGACTTCGGCCAATTGATGTTCATGGATAGTTTGCGTGGCCACATTCACAAAACGGATACTCAGGGGAACACTCTTCTCCGAAACAGGAACAGGATTGTTGGGATCATTATGGATATGGTCTTTGATATCTTTTACATTGATATAGTTCAGTTGGGTGCCATGCAGTTGGTTTACCGAGATGTCAATCCAGGCATTTTTTGGTTTTTTCTTACTGCTTACATCTATTTGCAGGCCTGCTCCATAAGAAGCAAAGAAACTATGATCATAGATCGGTGTTTTTTTATCCAGTGGTTTGCAGTCATCATCATCTTCCGGATCAGCGACAATCACTTTACTGAAAAAGCCCGCATAGCCCAGCTTACCCGCCAGGTAAGGATTCACTTTCGCTTCTTTGAATAAACTATAACGTGTCACGATTCCGCCTGTTGCTACATTACTGCTATAACTGACTTTTGTTTGGATTCCCGTTCCATCAGGAAACCGGATATCCTGGTCTTTGGTAAAGAAAGCATAGGTTCCGAAACCTGCTTCTATACCCCAGGAAAGCTTGCTGA
>JAKFEJ010000305.1:0-1552 GCA_036675745.1 Chitinophagaceae bacterium
TGTAAAAGTCTGGATTATTTTTTAAATATGCAATAGTTACGTAGTGTTTTTTCGAAATTATTTTTTTATTACTGCGGGCTTTCCTGTTTTAACACAGGGTATTTACTAATCTGATTCATGTTCAAGCAGGGCTCATAATAATATATAAGATTATTGATAACCATGTGACTAAGACCTTTTTTGCTTGCTTTTATTGAAGAGGGGGTAGCTTTGCTAACCTTAAGTTGACAAAATGAAAAGGCCCTTGCCTGATTATTTAAAATAGCAGGCAAGGGCGGAATATTTATACCGGTCAGGTTAACGTGAAAGCTTGACCGGTTCGGTTATATTTTTCTTTTGCATACTCTGTATAAACCACATAATGGTAAAACTGGGAATAAAATCGGTACCTGGTAACAGCTCTTCTATAAAATTACCAAAACCACCCAACACCCCTTTCCAGCCACCAAAGGTTGACATGAAGATGAGGGAAGAAATGGGAGCCCAGATAATATCACCAATTTCACCCAAAAACGGAATGGCATAGGTAGCATACCCAACCAGGTCCATCAGGATACAAAAGATAAGTGAAGGTTGTCGTTTGTTCATTTTCAGTTTTACTTTTTGCTTTTATTATTTCAAATATGCTGCCATGTTTAAAACAGCAGCAAGTAGAAGAAAAAAGGGTGGAAATAGTTGCAGGAAAAAAGGTTTGTGGTTTATAGTTTGTGGTTTGTAGTTGGGATGTTTTTATTCAGATAACGCAAGATTGAGATTGTATATCAACCTAAAACCGGCAAATTTTTAAACTGTTAAACTTGGTTGAAACTTCGAAGAAAAGCCTGGCAAATTTTAAACTTGCCAGGCTTTTATTTAAAAATGTTTTGAAAACAAGTCGTTAATAGAAAAACTGTTCTTTAACGATCTTGCCATCTTTTACTTCATAGATGGCGATCTCATCCATTTTGTTGCGGCCTTGCCCCTTCATCGTCACATCCATTCCCATTGCTACGCTGAAATGATTACCAGCTACTACAGGATCAGTAGCATAACCATCGTGCATTTCTTCTACCATTTCGTTGAATTGTTTACCTTTTTCTTTGATGGCTGCGAGGCCCTCTACAGATTGCATGCCCGGAGATGTAGGAGGCTCAACGCTTACTGCATTGGCAGCATACAGTTCATCCTGGATTTGATCATATTTTCCTTCCTTGGCAAGCTCATTGAATCTTGCCGCCACTTCCGTGGTTGTTCTTGTTTGTTCGGCGATCATGGTTTTAGTTTTTAATTGTTAAATGAAGTACTAAAAGCTAAGATTTTTTTTTGATACCGGGGGTTAAAGAATTATGAAGCCAGAAAATCCGGGGATGAATGAATCTGTTGTTACCGGTTGCCAGTTACCGGTAACCGGCAACTGTTTTATTTCTCCCTGCTTCCCTTATATAGTTCGTACTCCAGCAGGCGGCAATCAATAGTGCTGGTATAAAATTCGATCCGGCGGTTGGCCTTCAGTCCTATCTTTTTTGCAAGATCAAGATTGCCGGTAAACACATAACCGAAATACCCGCCACAT
>JAKFEJ010000212.1:0-1541 GCA_036675745.1 Chitinophagaceae bacterium
ACCAAACCCTGCCCGCCATAAAAGGTGTTGATTTTTTAACTGGTTAGCCAATGGCATGAATCATGATTTGCCGTAAGACTACGTAAAAGAGAGTAAGTTTAAAATACATCCTGGTTCCTACCACAATTGCCGACAAAGCCTGAAGTTTGCCCGGTATAACGACAATTTCTTTATTCCTTATGCCCGCTTTATCGATTGAATAAAAGGGCAATGAAATAAGGGTTTTGTATTAGCAATCTAAACGACGGATAACTTCCCTTGCCCAGCTCCCGGAAAACTTATTAACAAAAATTTCATTGACAAAAAAAATCAAATAGATTTAAGTTCCCCTATTTATCATACAAACAAAACTATTCACATGAGAAAAACAATTGTATTGATTGCAGGAGGTTTTTTGCTGAGCCTGGGATGTAACAAACCATCTCACCACACAGAAGACGACTCCATTTCCGAAAATGAAACATTTTTTGCTACACAGCGTAAATGCGCCGCCGACGAAGTCTTGCAGGAGCAATTAAAGGCTGATCCTTCTTTACGAAACCGCATGGAACAGGTTGAAGAGTTTACCCGGCGCTTTGTTGAAAACCCTCAAAACAACAGGTTGCTTACAAATGGCATCATTGAAATTCCCGTAGTAGTAAACGTTCTGTACAAAACAAACGTTCAAAATGTATCTGCCGCGCAGATACAAACACAGATTGATGTATTAAACAAAGATTTCAGCGCTACCAATTCAGATTACAACCTGACATCCACTTATAATGGCGTAAAGTCTGGTGATGTTGGTGTCCGTTTTGTACTGGATGGTATAAACAGGAAAAGCACGAACAAAAGAAGCTGGGGATTGAATGATGCGATGAAGAAGAGTAATCAGGGAGGCATCAATCCTACAAGTCCTGCTACCAAACTTAACCTGTGGGTTTGCAATTTGTCAAGTGGCTATTTAGGTTATGCCCAGTTTCCGGGTGGTAGTCTAGCTACAGACGGTGTAGTAGTTGATGACAATGCTTTAGGAACTACCGGTTCTGCCGCAGCACCTTTCAACAAAGGAAGAACTGCAACACATGAAGTGGGTCACTGGATGAACCTTCGTCATATCTGGGGCGATGCTACCTGCGGTAATGACCAAGTAGGAGATACACCTCTACATAATACGGCCAACTATGGATGTCCCGCTGCGGGTCATAAAAGTACCTGCTCAGGAACTCCTGTAGAAATGACAATGAATTATATGGATTATACAGATGATGGCTGCATGTATATGTTCTCTTTAGGACAGAAATCAAGAATGCTTGCCGTTTTTGCCTCTGGCGGACCACGCAATAGTTTTGTGCAACCTTAATAGCGACTGTTCATAAAATTAAAAAGCTGTTCATCCAACGAGCAGCTTTTTAATTTACCGGACAAATATTATTTACCGATTAGTAATCGAAACCCAACATACAGGTAAGATGCATTGTTTAAACTGCTGGCTATGTTGAACCCGTTTGTTTTAGCAGTAGTTACAGGACTGCCTGTTTCTCTTTTTTCATTAAAATAAT
>JAKFEJ010000136.1:0-11219 GCA_036675745.1 Chitinophagaceae bacterium
GGGTAAGATCTGCCAATATATTCCCAGCCTCTATTTCTACAAAAGAACCAAGACCGGGCACTTCATCAATATGAAATTTTACATTGCTGATATAATAGATCTCCCTTTTCTTTTTCACCACCACCTTCACTCCCATTGATTTCGTCAATATTTCTTTCATGGCTCCTGCATCTTCCACTTTCACCAAATGAAAATGAGAGCTTTTGGGCCCCGCCTGGTTTGTTCTTTCATAAAAGATCAGGTTATTCTCAATATTACCTTCCCTCAATTTTAATCTCCCGTTCCCTGCATTGAAATAAGTATCTGTTTGTTCATCAATTCCTTTGAAGTCCGCATTATTTACCAACAGGTAGTTCCGTATAGCAGCCGGGTTATTGCATCTTGCTTTTATTTCTACATTCAGAAAGGGCATAAAAAAAGGTTTGTTGCTTACGCAACAAACCTAAATAAGTTTTAAATAATAAAGAATTATCCTGCTACAGCAGCGGAAGTTTTTTTCCTGGAAACAACTACCTTTTCCTCAATTGTTTCCTCGCCCCTTACAAATCGCATAGCGCTCCATACATGATCCAGTTCTACCCGCTCGATACTTTCATAGCCTTCGCAGGTAAGACGGTTCCAACTGCACTCACGGTTTAAATCTGTAACAATCTTGGAGGTGATCTTGGGATAAGCAACCCAAAATTTCGATTCCTCTTTTAACGAGGGCATTACATCCTTTAATATCCCGTTTAACTGGTTCTCATTAACCGCAAAAACCAGGGCGAAATCAATTTTCCTGTTTCTCAGGAGCGGGGTCATGTTTTTGGCGAAGGATAATTTACTGAACTGCTTTTCGATGGAAGAAGGCAAACCCTGAATTAGAAGATTTTTCTCGTCTGCCAATTGTAACTTTTCAAATACTGTTTGTGACATACTTTCAAGTTATTTTAAAGAGTTTCAAACAATTACACCGGTTCGGGGTGTCCATTGTCAGTGTTTTCATTACGGGAGTGCAAAGATAAGTGAAAATGCCGGGACTGAAGACCTACGACAAAAGAAAATCCCGCCCATGCTTGATTTGGACAGGATTATTGATATGAATCTATTTTATTTGCTTACAGGCTTATAATACTTAAGTGCCTCAGCCATATGTTGATTCAATTGATCCCTACGCTGACCCTCACTGGGGTGAGTACTCAAAAATTCCGGAGGTTTCTGGCCGCTACCCGCTTTTTCCATTCTTTCCCATAATGGAATAGCTTCCCGCGGGTTATATCCCGCCATAGCGGTAAAATTTAATCCCCAACGATCTGCTTCCAGTTCATGTTTTCTTGAAAAAGGAAGAAGAACACCGACCTGCGCACCCAAGCCGTAAGCCGACATAAATAAGTTTTGTGTCTCCTGGGATTTATTTGCCAGCGCCACTTGTAGCCCGGCTTGCACAGCCTGAGCACCCATCTGTGTACTCATTCTTTGGTTTCCGTGTTGTAGCAACGCATGAGAGACCTCATGTCCCATGACGACTGCCAATGCCGCTTCATTTTGTGTAATGGGCAATAGCCCTGTATAAACTACTATTTTACCTCCCGGCATACACCATGCATTCACGGCAGGATCATTCACCAGGTTATACTCCCAATTAAAACCTTCTAATTTCTCCGAAATGCCTTTTTGCTTGTAATAGGATTCAACAGCCGAAGTAATACGCTGACCTACCCTTTTTACCATCTCCGCATCTTTGTTAGCTGATGAGGCGACTACTTTATTTGAAGACAGAAACTGTACATATTCCTGGTTGGCCATTGTTTGCAACTCAGATTCAGGCAGCAAAGTAAATTGGCTTTTACCTGTTAATGCATTGGTAGAACAGGAAACGGCAAAACCAGTTATTAAAAAAAGAGACAGAATGACTCGTATCATGGTTGATTGTTTTAATTAAGAATTCAATCATTGTACCAAAAAAATACAATGACAGAATAATTCTTTCAGGAAATTTAGGCTTTTTTCTAAAACTAATGGTGGCCATAAGAAGCATTTTCCCTGCGACGCTGACGCCGACGGTCACGATGCTTCAGCACAGGTACTTTGCTTTCGCTTCCTTTGAGAAGGCGGCCTATATTTTTCTGGTGTGTAAGAATCACCATGAGAGCAACAGCAATGGCGAAGACACGATAGATAGGATTGTCGACATTAAAAATGACAAGGATAAAAATGGGAAAAGCTATGCTTGCAAGGATAGAACTTAAAGAAACAAATCTTGTAAGAAAAAGTACCAGCAAAAAAACACCGGAACAGGATAAGGCGGTCCAGGGAGAAATGCCTAATACTAAACCAAATAAAGTAGCTACTCCTTTTCCACCACGAAACTCCGCCCATATAGGGAAAATATGCCCCAATACTGCAGCTAAACCCAAACATATCTGCAAATTCAAAAATAATGTTTCATGATCTGCGTATTGGGGAAGTAACAAAACCAGGCTAACGGCTGCTGTACCTTTCAACATGTCCACGATCATAACAACAGTTCCCCATTTGGGACCCAGTACACGAAACGTATTGGTAGCGCCGGCATTTCCGCTGCCATATTCACGAATGTCAATTCCAAAAAAATGACGGCTCACCCATACCGAAGTAGGAATGCTGCCAATCAAATATGCGAGAACTATGACTAATAGTTCATTCATAGAATCTTGGGGTTGATGTTGAAGGACGAAAGTACAAAAAAATCGGTTAGCCGGTAACGTTAATTTAACATAAAAATCTGCACAAATTACGGTGATAGTTTAAGGAGCAGCCAGTTACCTCTTTTATCTCCTTGTAGAAGCTTCAAGCCACTTTTTTGACTTTTGGTGAAAACATCTTCTTCATCTTCTATCAGCAATCCGCTTAGTACTAAGTACCCATTCACAGAAAGTTGTTTTGACAAAACTTCAAGATTTTCCAGTATCACATTCTTATTGATATTGGCAAGGATAATATCAAACTTCCCATCCATAGCTGCTGTATCAGCAAGTCTTAAATCAATTGCCGTGCAATCATTTCGCTTTATATTCTCAGCCGCATTTTCAATACTCCAGCTATCATTATCAATAGCGAGGATATTTTTAGCTCCCAGTTTCTCCGCCAGTATCGCCAGCACACCCGTACCAGTACCAAAATCAAAAACAGATTTATTGGTAAAATCAATTTCTCTCATCTGTTGCATCATCATGTAAGTAGTGGCATGATGACCTGTCCCAAAGCTCATCTTGGGAGTAATGACTATCTCAAGTTGTACATCTTTTACCGGCTCATGAAAATCCGCACGAACAGCCACAAAGTCATCAACGATCACCGGGTCGAAATTTGATTCCCAAACCTGGTTCCAATTCGTTTCTTCAATAATAGTTTTAGAAAAATCAAGTCGTAATGGAGTCGAAATATTTTGAAGTAACTTTTCATCGAATGCGGTTGACACAATAAAAGCTTTCAACCTGTTTTCTTCTTCTTCAAATCCTTCAAAGCCAATCTCGCTTAGTTGAGCAATAAGTACATCAGATTGTTCCTGCGAAATATTTTGAAATTCTATTTGAATATATCTACTCATTCTTTAAAATTAAAAAACCCTGAGTTCGTCAGGGTTTTGATATTAATTATCTCCTTGTTGGGATTCTTCTCTCGGTTTGCTTTCAGGCCTGCCTTCAGGCTTTGGGATCAACGCCTTTCTTGACAATTTGAATTTTCCCGACTTTGGATCTGTTCCGATCAATTTCACTTTGAAAGTGTCACCTTCATGAACAATGCCTTCCAGCGTTTCCAAACGCTTCCAGCTTATTTCTGAAATATGAACCAATCCTTGTTTACCCGGTAAAAATTCGACAAAGGCTCCAAATGGCATGATTGATTTCACAACAGCATCGTATACATCACCTACATTCGGTACTGCTACAATTCCCTTAATTATTGATACAGCTTTTTCCACTCCTACTTTATTGACACCAAATACGCTTACTTCTCCCCTGTTATTCTTTTCTTCTATATTGATAGTAGTGCCGGTTTCACGTTGCATTTCCTGTATCACTTTACCGCCTGGTCCTATGATAGCGCCGATGAACTCACGGTCAATAAACATTTTCACCATACGTGGCGAATGTTCTTTCACTTCTGCTTTTGCAGCCGGGATACATTTATACATCGCATCCAATATATGCAGGCGTCCACGACGTGCCTGGTCAAGCGCCTGCTTCATTACTTCCATGCTCAGGCCATCTACTTTGATATCCATTTGCACACCGCAAATACCATCACGGGTTCCTGTTACTTTAAAATCCATATCGCCCAGGTGATCTTCATCGCCTAAGATATCCGTGAGGATAGAATATTTATCTCCTTTGGTGATCAGGCCCATTGCAACACCTGAAACGTGTTTAGGGATAGGGATACCGGCATCCATTAAAGCGAGTGAACCAGCACAAACAGTTGCCATAGAAGACGAACCATTTGACTCCAGGATATCACTTACCACACGTACCGTATAACCAAAATCACCACCTGGCATCATTTGTTTCAAGGAACGCATTGCAAGGTTACCATGCCCTACTTCACGGCGGCTCTGTCCTCTCATCATTTTTACTTCGCCAGTTGAGAAAGGAGGGAAATTATAATGTAAATAGAATTTTGAATCTACTGATTTCGCAGCGCTTTCAACCAGCAATTCATCCAATGCAGTTCCTAAGGTAACCGTTGTAAGAGATTGTGTTTCACCCCTGGTAAATAAAGCTGCTCCATGTGGTGAAGGCAGCACATCTATTTCCATATCCAATGCACGAACATCTTCAAGGCCACGTCCGTCTAAACGAACTTTTTCATCCAGGATCATATCACGGACTACATAATACTGGAGGTCGCCATAATAGGTGCCGGCTAATTTTTTAGTCAGGTCAGGAAGCTCTTCACCTTCAGCTAAACCTTCTTTCAAATGCGCTATCAACTCTTCTTTAATGGCTGCGAATTTATCGCTGCGCTCATGTTTGCTGAATTTACCACTTGCTACTTCGTAAACTTTTTGTTTAGCAAATGCAGTTACCTTTTCTTCGAGGACTGGGTCTGTAGCTGGTTTTGTATAATCTCTTTTTGCGGTCACGCCTTTCAATGCCCGCAATTCCTCCTGTGCTTTTACCTGGATACGGATGGCATCGTGTGCTACCTGTAAAACTTTTACAAGATCATCTTCACTGCATTCTTTCGCTTCGCCTTCCACCATCATCAGGTTCTTATCAGTAGCTGCAACTAAAAATTCAATATCGGAAGCTTCCATTTCCGTGCGGCTGGGGTTGATCTTAAATTCTCCGTTTACCCGGCCTACTCTTACTTCAGAAATTATTTCTTTAATGGGAATATCTGATACTGCCAATGCAGCGGAAGCGGCAAGGCATGCTAACGCATCGGGTAACACTTCTTCATCGCTTGAGATCAATGATACAAGCACCTGCACTTCGCACAAATAATCATCCGGAAAGAGAGGACGCAAGGCCCGGTCGATCAAACGGCTGGTCAATATTTCATAATCATTCAAACGGGCTTCTCTTTTAAAAAATGAGCCCGGTATACGTCCGGCAGCGGCAAATTTTTCCTGGTAATCTACTGATAACGGAAAAAAGCTTTGTCCTTCTTTTGGTTCTTTAGTAGCTACTACTGTAGCCAGTAACATACAATTGCCCATCGACACTGTAACAGCGCCATCGGCCTGGCGGGCCAGCCTGCCGGTTTCAATAGTAACCATGCGGCCACCGCCTATATCAAAAGTTTTACGAATTGGTTGTTGTAACATAATTTGTTCGGAGTTTGAAGTTTGAGGTTTGAAGTTGTCGGGCACTCAAACTATTTGTAGATATTATTTTGCACCGGGCCGCATTGTCATTATCCTCGTCTGTTTCGCTAACCGGCGGACTTCTTCGGGATTCTGTCCGCTACTGAACAAGTGAATGAAAGATTGAAAGTGCAATGAATTCCGGCAATCCCAAAAACAGTTATTCCCAACATCCTGAAAGAAGTTGGGAATAATCGTTTATATAAAATCTTAAGCTTCGTTTGCGATGAAACCTCAGAATATAAGACTTTTCCTAACACCCCTTCAGAGCTTGTCCCGCAAAGGCGGAAGGATGGGGGTTTACTTTCTTATTCCAAGTTTCTCGATCAACTGACGGTAACCAGTAAGGTTATGCTTTTGCAAATAGTTCAATAAACTTTTACGTTTACCAACCATTATCATAAGACCGCGGTGAGTAGAGAAATCTTTTTTGTTTTGCTGAAGGTGTCCGCTGATCTGGCTGATACGCTCAGTTAATTGTGCAACCTGTCCTTCAATAGAACCGGTGTTCTTAGCTGAACCGCCAAATTCTGTGAAAATTGTTGCTGTTTTTTCTTTTGTTAAAGGCATCTTTGACTTTTTTTAAATTTCATCCGATTGTGTATCCTAAATATTTTGTGGCGGCAAAGGTAAGGCAACTAAACTTAATAGCAAAAGAAAGCAAGCCCAAAATTAGGGGTTGAAACTGCAAATTAACCGGTTTCAGGCTTAGTCACCCTATTTTTGTGACATGGAACTTTCGCAGGACACAAAAAACATACTCGGCCTTCAGCTACCTACCGATCCCCGGTGGGTAAACCTGGCCGAAAAATCGCTGGAAGAAATATTAACCGACCATGCCTACTGCGAACAGAAAGCTGCACTAACCTGTATTTCCCTTATTCAACGATATAGTGATAGAGATAAACTTGTCGTTGAACTTTCCCCGATAGTAACGGAAGAATGGGGTCATTTCCGCCTTGTTTTAGCCGAATTGCATAAACGAAACCTCAAATTGGGCAAACAGCGTAAAGATCTGTATGTAAACGAATTATTAAAATTTGAAGCCAAAGGCGGCAGCGAAGAAGCCCGTTTCCTGGATAAATTGCTGATGATGGCTCTTATAGAAGCACGAAGTTGCGAACGTTTCAAACGCCTTAGTGAAGGGTTAGACGATAACTATCTCCGGAATTTTTACCGCCGTTTTATGGAAAGTGAGGCAGGGCATTACACTTTGTTTATTGAACTGGCCGAAACCTATATGGATAAAGAAAAGGTCCGCCGCAGATGGAAAGAATGGCTGGATTATGAAACGGGAGTGATGGAAACCCTGGAAATAAGGGGTGACAGGATACATTGAAAATAACCGGGAAAACAGGCCGCCCGAATTACTGCAACGAGGGAATGAACCGGTTTTTGGTGTTTCCCGGTCTGTCCCTATCAACCGGATAGCAGACCTGGCAATATAGTATGGCTTTAAAATGAATAAGGGCTGTTTCCTTCGTTCATCCTTCGTCTTTCCTTCGTTATCAATGTATGAAACACACCCGGCATAACAAGCCTTGCAAAAGCGCAACACCGAAGTAAGCCAGGACAATAAAAAGGTTCCGCATTTACGAAGCCAGAGGATTATTTATAAAAGTAGGCTATAAACGTTTTCATTCACTGGTTAGTTAAATATAACGCTTACTGCTTAAACAACCTATAAGTTGCAAACCGAAACTATAGACTTTTCACCCCATCATCAATCACTGATGCAAAAACTTCCGGCTCAAATCCTACCCTCTCCAGGTAGTAATGAATAAGCTTTGCAGAAAAATCGTCAAAGCTATCTCTTCTGACCAACGCGATAGCACATCCTCCAAAACCTGCGCCGGTCATTCTTGCGCCAATACAATTGCTATAAGTTTTGCAGAAATCAACAATCGTGTCTAATTCTTTTCCTGATACCTCGTACAACTCCTTCAATGACTGATGCGAAGCGTACATCAGTTCTCCAAATTTTTTCAAATCGCCATACTGCAAAGCCTCTTTCGCCAGTTTTACTCTTTCATTTTCGGTTACTACATGCAAAGCTCTTTTTTCAAGCACCGGGTCATTGATCAAGTGTCTATGATTTTGAAATGTCACGGAATCAATATCACATAAATGAGTAGCGGAAAGCTCCGTCTTTAGCAGTTTTAGTGCGGCCCCGCATTGCATAAACCTCTCATTATATTTTGAATCAGCTAAAGTTCTTTGCTTGTTACTATTAATTATTGCCAGAACGTAATCACCGATTTCAAAAGGCAGGTATTCATATTCAAGTGTATCACAATTTAATAATATAGCATTGTCTTTCTGCCCCATCGCAACAGCAAACTGATCCATGATGCCGGAATTAACACCAATAAATTCGTTTTCTACTTTTTTTCCCAGCAGGGCAATATCAGTATTTGAAATAGTTAATCCAAAAAGTTCTTTTATTGCAAACATGGTCAATACTTCGATGGAAGCGGATGAAGAAAGCCCTGCACCTATAGGCAGGTTGCCATAAAAAAGCATATCAAGCCCGGAAACGGTATGATCATCCTGCAGCAATTGATGTATGGACCCCAAAGGATAATTAAACCATTCTTTACCTGTTTTAGCATATGATGATTGCAAATGCAGATCCGCCGTTTCCGGAAAATTGAGACATTCAAATCTTAACTTCTTATCTGTATTTTTTGCAACTGCCAGGAAAGTGCCAAGCGAAATTGCACACGGCATTACCTTTCCGCCGTTATAATCGATGTGTTCGCCAATAAGATTCACCCTTCCCGGGCAAAAGAAAAAATGTGTTGCGTCTTTATGAAAACGATTGCGGAAATTTTTCTGCAATTCAACCTTTGTCATCTGGATTATATTATTTTTAACGATGGAAAAATCAAAAGCACAATTCTGTTTTACTCATTTATCCGGTGAAGATATTTATTTGTTCACACTGCGCAATACAAAAGGAACCGAAGTCAGCATAACTAATTACGGCGCTATTATAACTTCTTTTAAAGTAAATCTTAAAAATGGCGATGTTAATGATATTGTATTAGGTTTTGATAAAGTGGAAGATTATTTATCGGAAGAGTATCTTGCCGGCTATCCTTATTTTGGTGCTGCCATTGGACGATATGCCAATCGCATTAAAAACGGGGAGTTCAGTATTGGTGATAAAAAATATTTACTAAAAAAAAACAAAATAACGGATCACCTGCATGGAGGCGATAATGGTTTTGATAAAAAGGTTTGGACCTGCGATTCCAATTCAGAAAATACACTGACGCTTAAATACAAAAGCGCTGATGGCGAAGAAGGTTATCCCGGAAATCTTGAAACAGTACTCCGCTTTGAGCTTACGGATAATGATGAGATGATCTATGAATTTAATGCTACTACTGATAAATCTACAGCGGTCAATCTGACGCACCATAGTTACTTTAATTTAAACAACGGAAGCGGAACGATCGGCGATCATTCTGTAAAAATAAATTCAGCAGCCATACTTGAGCAGGACGACAACTTCGTTGTTACAGGTAAATTATTACCGGTAGTAAATACAATGTATGATTTTAAAAAACATAAGCGCATTGATGAGAACTGGAATGAAGAAGAGGGCTATGATCAAACATATATAATTGAAAATACAAATTCAACAGAACCTGTAGCCGCGGCTTATTTGGAAAAATCAGGAATTACGTTGCAGGTATTTACCTCTGAACCTGTCGTTCATTTTTATACAGGTAAATGGATCCCTGTTTTAAAAGGAAAACAAGGCAACAGTTATGGCCCTTTTTCCGGCTTTTGTTTTGAAACGCATAAACCTCCTAATTCGATCAATATTCCTCATTTTCCAAATACTGTTCTCCACCCCGGAGAAGTTTATCATACAAAAACGATATACAGGATTATTTGCTGACAGTTTCTGACGATGTGAAATAATCTAATTCATCTTTCAGGTCGAGAGACGGATACTTTTTTTGTAATTCCTTTGTCTTCTCCGCACTGGATTGAAGAAACTGTTTATGTGCGGTCGTTGCAGGCTGAAAAGCTTTATGCCGGCGGGCAATATTGATCTTTTTTAATTCTTCCATTAGCTGTCCTGATTCATTATCAAGACAGGAAGATGCAAATTTTTGTAATACAAAATCGGTGGCCATGTAATTGGGGTGAACAAAATCAATATCATAAAAACGATAGTCCCGCAATATATCAATCACTATTTCATAAGCAGGAAAATAATGCAGCTTGTCAAATTTATTGACCATATGATGCACAGCCTCGATAAGCCGGGCTTTACTCCGGTTATTTTCTACAACGCCATCGCGGATATGGCGTACAGGGCTTATAGTAAAAATGATCTGCAATTTAGAATTGAATTGAAACAACTGGTGCATACAAAGATCCAACGCTTCAATAATCTCCTGTATACTTAATAAATGCTTTGAAAACCATTGTGCCGGCGCCCGGTGACAATTGGCCACTCCCTCATTTTCTTTTCCGTTTGCTTGTTCTGTCAATCGGTAAGAAAACGATGAGCCCAGCGTTATAATGATCCAGTCTGCTTCTTTTAAAAAATCATGTGCCCTTTGCTGCGACTCATTGATGATCCGCAAACTCTCTGTCTCATCAATATGAGAAAAACGGCTATGGTGTTGCCAACTATTCCAAACTTCGTTCATCTGAAAAAGATCGCCTTCCTTGTATTGTTTGTTATTGATGTACGATATAAGGCTATTGCTAACACTCACCGGGTCAAATAAAATGCCATTGGGATTTTGCAATACCGAAAACTTTGCATCCATCAATGCGCCACCGATATGTTCAGTAAAACAGGAACCGGTCAGCAACAGCTTATCGCGGTAATTGATCAGCTTTGATAATTTCTTCGGTTCAAAATTCAACATGAAATTCATGGGGTAAATTAATAAGTTAGGAAATGATATTGGTTTATGAGTTTATTGCTTGTTTCTTTGACGGGATGATTTATGCCTTTTATCTTGTTCCTTGTTTCTTGCACCTTGTACCTTATATAAAAATTTCTCCGGCTAAACGCAAACTGTCTTTCAATGCTTCTTCGTTTAATGCAGGAAGTGTTTCCTGTTCTTTAAAATACCGGATCATTAATTCTGAATTCATATTTCCCACCAGTTCATCATCTGCCATCGGGCAACCGCCAATGCCTTTCAATGCACCGTCAAACCGCTTGCATCCCGCTTTTACAGCGGCTTCTAATTTTTCCTGCCAGTTATCAGGAGTAGAATGAAGATGCACGCCGATCTCAACTCCCGGAAGTGACTCCACCAGGTAGCTTGTCATATCAAACACCTGTTCAGCAGTAGCAATCCCTACTGTATCAGCTAATGAAATAGTTTTGATATCCATCGATACCAAA
>JAKFEJ010000201.1:0-1532 GCA_036675745.1 Chitinophagaceae bacterium
ACTGAGTAATAAATATTTTCCTTTCTCACCTTTTGTCAGATCAGCTTTTACCAATACCCGTTCATCGTCAGGATGCGTTTTATATTCACCAATGGGAGATTCAACACGTAACCAGGTTATCTTTCCGTTGCCATCCAGGTCATCAAAACCGTCTTCATTTAATTTACCATCCCTGTCGTCATCCGTTTGTACGGCATTACCCTGTCTTTCATATTTCAATGCAGCGACATATTGCTCCATGGCATCAGGGCTCATATTGGGAAATACATAAAAAGTTGTTTTAGTAAGTAAAACTTTAATGCTATCGGTATTGCTTCCCTGCAATAGTTTTTCCGCAAAACCTATGGCCAGTTCTGTTCCGAGCAGGTGATTACCCTCTACGCCGCCAACAATAGCAATACCCGGTTTTGTTTCCGTATTGCCGCTGCCGATCGTCAGCATCCAGATATCTTTCCCACTCACTGTTTTTGTAATGGATTTCAGCTTTGCTGATTGAGAATATGTTTTGGAAAGAGTAGTAAGCCTGTTTGTTTGCTGGCTGTAATTACTATAATCGGTTTGTGCATGTATGAGGGATGCAATAAGAGAAAGGCAACAAGCCGTAGCCGTTAGTTTTTTTATCATTCAATAGTGGTTTGGGAAATAAATATAAATAAATATAAACAGGTTTTAAATTTATGATTTGAAAGTAGGGAGCGAAGGTAATTATCAAAGACTGTATAGTGGAATTGTGAGACAGCAAACCTTACATAAGCGGATTCTAAAACTTTCGCCGTGTCTCTATCACCCGCACAAGGCTAAGCAAGGAGACACGGCGAGAATCTGAAAGAGTAGAGGCCTACCCTTTACAATTTTGTTTAAATCCCACGGAGAGTACCGGTTAAAATTTCATCAGTATCATTAGGCATAATAAGCGATCCGCCACCTTTTAAGTTTTGATAAGCGCCTGTTCCCTCAATTATCTGCCATTGCCCATTTAACGTAACCATATTACAATTCATACGGATAGTAATTGTTCCAGCTGGGAATGAAAGAATGAAAATACAATGTAAAGCCATTCCTAATACTTCCGTTGGCATCACAAAAGTTCCTGAGGCGTTAATCCCGCCCGTCGCCTGAACAAATCCAGTATAAGTGGTGCCAATACCACCTGTAATCGAGCCAAAAAAAGTAATGGGTGCTGCTCTATCAAAGGTTAGTGATTTTGATGTTGACACTGATGGAATCGTCTTAAAACTACTCAACATAAAGAAAGCCATTATGCAAGCCGCAATAATGGAAATGATTGACCTTTTCATTGTTTCAAATTTTAATTGGTTAAAAAATGATACTTTATTCAAGGGTCAGAAACTTCAATGCAATGAAGGGTGCAAAACAGGAGATATATGAATTACAAAGGCCAGAGAGTAAAAAAGGACACAGCTATAGAAATGAAGTCCTGTCAAAATAAATATGTCGAAAATTAATACAATAAAGTTAGGATAAATATTATTGTACAAGTGCAAATACTTTTATCCTTTTCGAAGTTTGCC
>JAKFEJ010000583.1:0-1532 GCA_036675745.1 Chitinophagaceae bacterium
TGGAACGAAGCGACAAACGACTTCGGGAAATTTACAGCAGCTCATTATGTCGCCCGACATCAAAAGACGGTGACGGACAAATTAAAGTGGGACGAAACCGCTTTAAATTTAGCACTGAAATTAAATGACGACAAAATGAAAGGCAGTTATCCTTCTCTTTATTTAAACATCGCTAAATGTTACGAAGACTTAAAGGACGTTGATAACGCAAACAAGAATTATCAGTTAGCACTTTCGTTTACAAATTTATTACCCAACAACGGATATGGTAAAATGATTAGAGGCGGCATAATGAACGGAATAGAAAGAGTGACGAAACAATTTGGGTGAACTAATTAAATTGGTAGACACCGCAGACAAAAACTACGAACCGCTAACATGGGGTCCTATGTATATAGGCAAAATACGGGTGACGTATCCAGTGTTTCATCGTCCGGATCATTGCGCAATAAGCAGTAAGCCTAAAACCAACACCCCAATATTTAACGGAACAAAAAAACTATACTTTGTATTTTTTGCGGTAATTGACAGGCGACATTCCTACAAACTTTTTAAAAACTTCCCGGAAGGCATTTATATCATTATAGCCAACATCAAAAACTACTTCATTAATCGTCTTAATCCCTGTTTCCAACTCCTTCTTGACAGATTCAACTTTCACACGTTGTATATATTCAGAAAAAGAGTTCCCTGTAGACTTTTTAAATCGTCTTTCAAATGTTCTGCGGCCAATACCAAATTTTAAACAGACCTCATCAACAGATATTTTCTTATCAGAATTAGTCTCAATGAATTCCTGGGCTTTTAAAACTTCCATATCACCATGTCTTTTCTGACCTATAAAAATCGCAAATTGATTTTGATTTTTTCTTTCTATATCTATTTCAAACATTTTTGAAGCCAATACAGACATTTCCCTTCCCAGGTGCTTTTCAATTATATACAATAACAGGTTTAAGTACGAATAGGTACCACCACTTGTGTAAATGCCATTCTCCTCTGTAATAATTGTATCTTCCAGTACATTAATACCGGGAAACATCATTTGAAAATCATTTTTGGATGCCCAGTGTGTAGCACAATTTTTCCCATCAAGAAGACCTGTTGAAGCTAAAAAAAACGAACCAACACAAAGGCTTGCAATTTCAGCGTTATTATGATACTGCTGCTTAATCCAATCAACAAACACTTCGTTCACTTTTATCATTTTTGTAAAATCGCCGCAAATAATCGGTATTATTATTAAATCGGTTTTACTAATTTCATTTATCGTTCTATCTACCTGTATTTTATATATTCCCCCATTCAGAGAAGTTTCCTTATTTGCCCCGATAAATTCGACAGTATAAAAAGGGGTTTCACCTTTATACGTAAGAAAGTCATTTATCCGGGAAAACAGTTGATGGCTCCCATCCAAACTTGTCATAGTAGCTCCTTCTAAAGCCAAAATTGATATGTGCTTCATACTGCGAATTTATCAAATCGCTTTGTCGCAAACAACAGGTAAGAATGACGCATTGACCATGCTTTTT
>JAKFEJ010000469.1:0-1531 GCA_036675745.1 Chitinophagaceae bacterium
ATGACGATACCATGTTGCCTTTGGGGCTCACCTATTCTGCCCATCCGGTTAGTTGTGCCGCTGCCTTAGAAACATTGAAAATTTATGAAGATGATAATTTAATTGCCAATGCAAAGGCAATGGGAAAATATATGGATGAACAGGTAGAGAAATTAAAACAAAAACATCCCAGCATTGGGGATTGGAGAAATACTGGTTTGCTGGGCTGTATAGAATTAGTAAAAAACAGGCAGACAAAAGAACCCATGGCTCCTTTTAATGCCAAACCGGATGAAATGGTGGTAATGAATAAAGTGGCGGCTAAGATCAAAGAGCTGGGTATGTACACTTTTGTAAGATGGAGTTATATTTTTATTGCGCCGCCCTTGTGTATTACTAAAGAGCAGGTGGATGAAGGATTGGCGATCATCAGTGAGGCGATTTCGATAGCAGATAGAGAGATAGAACACGGATGACACTGATCAGAAGGATTTTCACGGATTAGTTTATATGTGTGAATTCAGATAACGCACTATCCATCATTGTTCAAGAATAGAACATGAAACATCAGGAAATAACAGAGCAGATAATTAAAGCATTTTACAATGTTTACAATACACTTGGTTATGGATTCCTTGAAAAAGTATACGAAAATGCTTTGTATATTGAATTAACAGAAATGGGTTATAAAGTGGATAGGCAAAAAAGAGTACTGGTCTATTATAAAGAACATATTGTTGGCGATTATTCTTCCGATTTGACAGTCGAAGATGTTGTTATATGCGAATTAAAGTCACATGAAACATTATCGCAGGACAATGAAAATCAGCTTGTCAATTATTTAAAAGCAACAACTATTGAAGTAGGCTTGTTGCTGAATTTTGGGGAAAAGCCTGAGTTAAAAAGAAAAATATATGATAACGATAAAAAGGCATGGTACACTACCCGGATAACTCAGATATGACCACCCATCAATTAAAAAATCCGTGTAAACCCGTCTGATCCGTGTCATCCGTGTTCAAAAAAAATGAGCGACAATAAAACCATACAACCATCTTCTCTCATCAACGAAGACCTTGCCCCTATTCCCGCTTCAAAAAGAAAATGGGGTACCTGGAACTACGCAGCCTTATGGATCAGCATGAGTCTATGTATTCCTACTTATATGCTGGCAAGTTCATTGATCGGTGGCGGTATGAACTGGTGGCAGGCTATCCTTACTATTTTCCTGGGTAATACCATTGTTCTGATCCCAATGATATTAAACGGGCATGCAGGCGCTAAATACGGAATACCATTTCCTGTTTTTGCCAGGGCAAGTTTTGGAACAAAAGGCGCAAATATTCCGGCAATATTAAGAGCAATTGTTGCTTGCGGTTGGTTCGGCATACAAACATGGATCGGCGGCGCTGCCATCTATTATATGCTTCGTGCATGGAATCCATCGCTTCCTGAAATTGACAACAGTTCTTTATTTCCGCAAACAATTCCAATGATATGCTTTCTTCTTTTCTGGTTGTTGAATATGTTTATCGTTTACCTCGGCGTTGAA
>JAKFEJ010000683.1:0-11203 GCA_036675745.1 Chitinophagaceae bacterium
ATCAGCACTTGCCGGATTCTATTATTTGCGTATTTTACTTTTCTTAAATCTTTCACATGCCATTCATTACATCATTTTCCGTCAATACAGAAAGGAAAGCCCCGTTCCCCTATAATATCAATGCGGTAAAATTCGCCAGGAATATTATATTGGGTGATAAGGTGACAATTTTTGTTGGAGATAATGGCAGCGGCAAATCCACTTTGCTTGAAAGCCTGGCTCTTAAATTGAATGTTCCGTTGATAGGCGGCTTTATTCAAAACCATCCCGGTTTTGAAGCGGCACGCTTACTGCAACCCTATATTGAAATAGAATGGAAGCGGCAAACCAAGAAAGGCTTTTTCTTCCGGGCTGAGGATTTCAGCGATTTTATAAATTCTGTAGAAAATGAAAACAGGAAAATTGCCGGCGACCTCAGTGAATTGAAAGGTGTGGTGGATGATTCTATCGTCAACCAGATGAGCGAAAGTATGAACTATTCTCTTCGCCAAATGCGGAAGAATTATGGCGAAAACATGCAGGCCTTTTCGCATGGAGAAGCCTATCTTAAAATCATGCAGACAAGAATTGGCGATAAAGGAATTTACCTGTTGGACGAGCCGGAAGCGGCGCTTTCACCGGTAAAACAATTATCACTGATATTTTTAATAATGGAAATGTTGAAAAGCGGCAACACCCAGTTTATTATTTCAACTCACTCACCTATACTAATGGGTACTCCGGGAGCAACGATATATGAAATACAGGAAGACAGTATGCAGCCCGTTAAATATGAGGAAACCGACCATTACCGGATCACTAAAACTTTTCTAAATGATCCGGAATATTATTTGAGGCATTTGTAAACAATCAAAGGAAATTTTAGCTACTGTAAAAAAATAATTATTTTTGAAGTGTGGCAATAATAGTAAATATAAAAACCAAAAAACAGGAGAAGGTTGTTAAGGAATTCCTTAACGAGCTTGATATTGAATTTCAAACTATCGCTGAAGAAGATGCAGCTCCGTATAAAACAACTCCTAAAAAACTACTGACGCAAAAGGAAAAGAAAATATTAAAAGGTCTTGACCAATCTATTGATTTTGTAAACAAGTATAAGAAAGGTAAAACCAAAGCCAAACCCCTCAATCAATTGCTGAATGAGCTTTAATATTATCCCCACTCCTCCTTTTGAAAAAGAATTAAAGCAACTGGCAAAGAAATATCCTTCTATTAAAAGCGACATTACTGTACTGGTGATGAAACTACAGCAGGAACCAAAAATGGGAACAGCTCTTGGCAATGACTGCTACAAAATTCGTATGGCCATATCCTCAAAGGGCAAAGGCAAATCCGGAGGCGCCAGGGTGATCACCTATGTGCAGGTAGTTGAAACAAATATCTTTCTTCTTTCTATTTATGATAAAGAAGACACAGCTAATATTTCTGATAAAGATTTGCTGGAAAGATTAAAGAGACTGAAATAAGTGACAGATATTTATTCTAAGTGGGATTGGCCAGAATCAACTTGGAAGATGGCGATATTTTTCCTGCAATTCTTCAACTGTAAATGTTACGCCTTTACCTTCTTCCAATTCCTTCATCGAATCAAAAAGATGTTTACGGTTGGCTTCGGTGGTTAACCGATATTCTGTTTCACCCGCTGCATCCGTAACGATGATCTCAACTGTCTTATCTTTAAATGCTGCCTTAATCGGGTTAATTACCTCCACCGACAGTTCATTAACGTGGAGACGATAAATAGTTGTCATAGGTGAAGCTAAGAATTAGAAATAGGTGGTAATAGTAAAGACGCCGGGTCGGCTTCGGCTTTGCCAGACTCGCCTATAAAGTGTGTAAAGTATGAAGAAACGACCATTACCGGGTTACTAAAACTTTTCTAAATGATCCGGAATATTATTTGAGGCATTTGTGAGTTACAATTTGTAAAACAATATCCTAATCAACAAGTGCTTTAAAAACTCTTTTAAACTCATTTATATTAGTCAATGATAATCTGCCAATAATAGCAACAACCTTTGCAGATTTCAATGTAAAGATTCTATCGACTTTAATGATAGATATTGTCCTCAACCCATTCAAAGAATCCGGTTGCAATAATATTTCTGCTATCGACATGGAGGAAAGCACCTGTGAAGAGATAGCAGAAAGTATAAGGTCCCTATATTTATCTTTTGTTTCAGCAATAACTACTGCAGGTCTTAACTTTACCTGCGTCAGTTCAGAAAAAGGAAAAGGAATTAGTACAATATCGCCTGTAGTCATTTCTTATTTTTCTTGAGGTAATCCTGGTAAATATCTTCCTCCTCCACCATCCAGAATTTAAAACTGTCTTCATCAGCATAAGTTCGGACGTTCTCATTATTTACTTCATCAGAAACGACTATTTCCACCACCTTGTCTTTAAACGCAACTTTGATAGAGTCGAGCAGATTTACAGATAATTCATTTACATGAAGACGATATGTAGTAGTCATACCCTAAAATTAATAAAATAATATAGAAAATTATTGCATTAAAAAGCCCCCGCGTTTCTGCAGAGGCTTTCTTATTTCCTATCAATCTATTTAATCCAATAAATCTTAGTTCTCTCTTACTTCACTTCCTCATACGGTACATCCGTTACATTATCATCAGTTTTTGCACCTGTACCATCTGTATGTGGCTGTTCCGCACCTGGCTGTGCTGCTCCTTCCTGTTGAGTAGCATTGTACATATCCTGGCTGGCTGCTGTCCATGCTGCATTCAATTCAGCCATAGCTGTATCAATAGCGGCGATGTCCTGTGTTTTGTGAGCTTCTTTCAGTTTTTCAGCACCGGTTTCAATAGCTGTTTTCTTTTCAGCAGGAATTTTATCACCATATTCTTTCAACTGCTTCTCCGTCTGGAATACCAGGCTATCCGCAGCATTCAGCTTATCTATTTTTTCACGTTCAGCTTTATCGGTGGCTTCATTAGCTTTTGCTTCCGCCTTCATTTTTTCTACTTCGTCTTTGCTCAAACCACTACCCGCTTCAATATGTATCTTCTGTTCTTTACCGGTTCCTTTATCTTTTGCGGTCACGTGTAAGATACCATTGGCATCAATATCAAATATTACTTCGATCTGTGGTACACCTCTTGGCGCAGGTGGTATGCCATCCAGGTTGAAGATACCAAGGCTCTTGTTATCTTTTGCCATCGAACGTTCACCCTGCAATACATGTATCTGTACACCGGGTTGGTTATCGCTGGCTGTACTGAAGGTTTCAGATTTCTTGGTAGGTATCGTTGTATTAGAAGGTATAAGCGTTGTCATAACACTTCCCATGGTTTCAATACCCAAAGAAAGCGGGGTAACGTCAAGCAACAATACATCTTTTACTTCTCCGGTCAAAACCGCACCTTGTATAGCAGCACCCACAGCAACTACCTCATCAGGATTCACACCTTTATTTGGCTTTTTACCAAAAAATTTCTCAACGATCTCCTGCACTTTAGGAATACGGGTACTACCACCCACCAATATCACTTCTTCAATTTCGGAAGTATTCATACCTGCATCTTTCAAAGCAGCTTCGCAAGGCTTCAAACAACGGGCAAATAAATTATCAGCCAATTGTTCAAACTTAGCACGGCTCAGTTTTTTCACTAAGTGTTTGGGTACACCATCCACTGCAGTGATATATGGAAGATTGATCTCTGTTTCTGTAGAAGATGATAATTCCACTTTCGCTTTTTCAGCAGATTCTTTTAAGCGTTGCAAAGCCATTGGATCTTTGCGCAGATCTATCGCTTCATCTTTTTTAAATTCATCTGCCAGCCAATCCATGATCACTTTATCAAAATCATCACCACCTAAGTGAGTATCGCCATTAGTGCTTTTTACTTCAAATACGCCATCTCCTAATTCAAGAACGGAAATATCGAATGTACCGCCACCAAGGTCAAATACGGCTATCTTATGATCTTTTCCACCTTTGTCCAGGCCGTATGCTAATGCTGCAGCGGTAGGCTCGTTGACAATCCGTCTCACTGTCAGGCCGGCGATTTCACCAGCTTCTTTAGTAGCCTGGCGTTGCGCATCATTAAAATAGGCAGGAACGGTAATCACCGCTTCTGTCACTTCATGGCCCAGGTAGTCCTCAGCGGTTTTCTTCATTTTCTGAAGTACCATTGCAGAAATTTCCTGCGGCGTATACAAACGGCCATCTATGTCAATTCGTACGGTATTATTGTCACCTTTTGCCACTTTATAACTCCAGTGACTGATTTCCTCGGTCACCTCATCAAAACGACGGCCCATAAAACGTTTTACCGAAGTAATCGTATTATGCGGGTTTGTGATAGCCTGGCGTTTAGCCGGATCACCCACTTTACGTTCACCGTTTTTCAGAAAAGCCACTACAGACGGGGTTGTACGGCGTCCCTCGTCGTTGGCGATTACTACTGGTTCGTTGCCTTCCATTACAGAAACGCAACTGTTGGTAGTTCCTAAGTCAATTCCAATTATCTTTCCCATAGTATTAAATTATCCTTTTAAATGATCCCGTTTCTACGGGCTGCTTTGGATAGTCAATCATTGTGCCGTGAGGCGGAAATGTGCAAAAATGGCAGATGGAAAAGTCGATAGTCAACAGTCGATAGTCCATAGTAAGTCGCTTTCTATTGGACAATGAACTATTGTCTGTTGATTATTTTGCCCTGCTTAAGTTCCCTGGTTGAGCCCAATTGCATTCTATGACGCTCCGTTCGGGGTTCTGTTCGCTATTCAACAACCCACCCCGGTCGTTTTAATTTTATAATTTCCTAAAGCCGTCCCTCCAAGGAGGGGAAGAGTCCTCTGTTGCTAATTCCATTCATTAGTTTATTTTTTATTGCTTTTGTCTAAATGAAATCTTGCCTGTCGGCAGACAGGTTTGAAATATAACATTCCAGTTTGTGAATAAATATTATCAGGGCTCATTTCATACCATTATTCAATAAAAGCTCCTGAACACTATTCTTTAAGCGACCCATCCCCTCCTTGGAGGGGCGAAATTGAACCACTTTCTTCTTTGAGGAACCTGGGGTGGGTTTTTCTTATTTCGTTTTCGCTTTACAAACTCCGACACTCACCCTGCCTTTGCCGACATGCAGGCCCGGTCTTTTAAATTTGTTGATTCACTAAATTCACCCCTCCTGGAGGGAAAGAGTCCTATATTCCAATTCTCATGAACTTTGCAAGTCTTCCGCCTCGGCGGAGAGATTCATAGGGCCGGTTTTTCCCTAACTTCAAATCTCAAAACTGCGAACTTTTATGGAATGGTTCTGGATCATACTCGGAATTATATTGATAGTAACAGGTATAGCAGGAAGCCTTCTCCCCTTGCTCCCCGGTCCTCCTATTGCCTATGCAGGTTTATTGATCCAGTTATTCAGGGAGCCTGACCCTTTTACAGCCAAATTTCTCTGGATCTGGGCAGGCATTGTTGCAGTCTCGCTTATACTTGATTATATGATCCCGATCTGGGGTACTAAGAAATTCGGCGGTACCAAATATGGAGTTTGGGGATGTACCATTGGTTTTTTGTTAGCTTTCTGGATGGGGCCCTGGGGTATTATCATTGGCCCTTTCCTTGGAGCATTTGTTGGCGAAATGATCGCCGGGCAGGATTCAAAAAAATCATTCAAAGCTGCACTTGGTTCTTTTGTGGGCTTCCTGTTTGGTTCGTTTCTGAAATTGGTCATTTGTTTTATGATGTTATATTTTGTTATTAAAAGTATTTAAAGCAAGACCTATACGGTTTGCAGCGCAGCACCCAACCCGACAAAACCTTATGCGTCTTGCAGAAAGTTTAATTTCGATTTATAATTTTTAGTCATGGCAAACACCATTTCCCAAAAACTACGGATCAAAGAAAAGTTTACACTGCTCGCATTGAATGCCCCGGCCGATTTCAAAAAAGGCTTGACCGATTTACCGTCGGGTGTAAAGATCACTACCACAGGTAAAGACTATGACCAGGTACATTGGTTTGTATTCAATAAAGTGCAACTGGAAAAGGAAATGAGCAAAGTGTTGAAGCTTGTAAAGGATGATGTGATCGTATGGGTGTATTATCCAAAAGGGACTTCGAAAATACAAACCGATCTTACCCGTGATAAAGGCTGGGATTGTTTATTAAGTGAAGGCGATAAACTAACATGGATCAGTTTGATATCTTTTGATGATACATGGTCTGTTTTTGGTTTCCGTGCTAAAACAGAAGCCGATAAAAAGAAAGAAGCCAAACCAAATGTTCGGGAGATATTCAATTGGGTTGATCCCAAAACAAAAGCAGTAAAACTCCCGGAAGATCTTGCAGCAGCACTAAAGAAGAATAAAAAAGAAACCGCTGTATTCGATTCGCTTTCTTTTACCAATAAAAAAGAATATATCGAATGGATAGTAACCGCTAAAAGAGAAGAAACAAGAACAGAAAGAATAGAAGGAACTGTTGAAAGATTGGGGAAAGGATGGAAGAATCCGAGGAATATTTAATCAATGGTGAATTTTACTGAAAGACTTTAAATAGAGAATTAAGTTTTAAAAGAATTCTCCACACATTGCTCTTTCTCCTGAAAGTTTTAGTAAATAAATGCCTATATCTTTAAAAGCTTGGGAAGAAGGTGATTGCCGGCTGACAGAATGAATTTGCTGTCCGGACAAATACTTTGCTTCTTTTGTGTATCCATCGACTCGCCAGCTTGATCCATCAACTATTAATTCGAAAATATGAGGTTTTAAACCCCAATAATCTGCTTTTCTGATAATATCTTTTAATTTCTCCCAATCTTTTATTGGAAGTAGTTTATTGAATTGCTTTGTTACTACGCAATAGGGCAAAACTGTAACGGTGTCACCTTTATAGCTCAAATATTGAGTTTGCTTGCCATCCCCATTACTATATTCTATAAATATAAGACGTACAGAATCTCCAGATCGGGCTATAGTAATATTTTGATGGAAATCACAAAAGGATTGACTATGATAGAAGCGGTATGCCTCATCACAATTAAGGTCAGACAATTTTATTTGATTAACACAGGAATCCACTCGTGGATAAGAAGACAGCTTATCCATATTTTCATTCATTTCCCTAAAAAACGAGGTATCGTCATTGAAATATGCTTTTAACACTTTGAAATCATAATCGATTGTATCATAAAACTCCAGCGAATTAATCTTAGAAAAATGTTTCTGTATAACAGAATCCTTAAAGTCTGGTTGTTCTTTTATAGAAGCCGCTTGTCTACAACCTGTCAGAAAATAAATCAAAATAGTCCAAGACAATTTATACATGAATTCAAAACGTCATTCTTATTCTGATTATTGCTGTAATTGATTTAGTATGACACAGTCTAAAGGGATGTAAGTTCTACTACGTAATTTCTTAACCATTCCTTTTCCTTTCTTTACTTATTTTTATCGTATCAATAAAAAACATGAAAAGAAAAGGAATTATTTTTTCAGCATTTATTCTATCTCTTTTAGCATCCTGTTCTCATAAGATCAATCCTGAAAGACCAACACTGTCTACTACCAATTTTAAATTAGACTCCCTTCCTAATTCAGAGATCAACATTCCCATACAGATAAATCTGAAGCCCCTATATACTATGGCCGAAAGCCAGGTGGATACATTGTTTACTTCGGCTAATTATCCGAACGGTTGGGTACAGGAAGACTGCGCTACCCGTTATAAATATAGTTTCCGTCGTAGCCCTTTACAGATGAAAGCATCAGGCTTGTCGCTCAATCTTGGCTTTACCGGTTATTATAAAATTATTGGTTCTACCAGGGTTTGTGTTGCCGGCGCTGCGGTTTCACCCTGGACAGCTCCCTGCAAATGTGGTTTTGATGAACCGGAAAGAAGGGTTACTGTTTCTTTTACTAATTCATTATCTATACAACCGGATTATAAAGTAAAACTGGCGATAAAAAGAAATGAACCGCAGGCATTGGATAAATGCGAGATCTGTTTCTGGGGACAGGATATTACCAACGATGTTTTAAATGGGCTGAAAGAAGAACTGGATACAGCCAAAGCGGCTCTGGAAAGAAATTATGGTACTATTGATCTGAAACCACAGTTTCAGCAGGTATGGGATCAACTGACAAAGGCCTATAATATTTATGATATGGGCTGGCTGCAGGTAAACCCACAAACGATCAAGATCAATAACCTGTATGCCAAAGACGATTCGCTATATGTTTACCTGGGATTAGCGGCACGTCCTGTCATAAGTTTTGAAAAACCAGTTGAACAAAAAACAGTGATACCCGCTATCGGCAAGATCAGCAGGCAGCAGGGCTTTTCTGTTTTTTTAGATGCTATGCTCAACTATGATTCATTGAGCAATATCGTAAACAGGCATATCGCCAATAAAGAATTTGATTTTACTAAGGGCCCTGTAAAAAAGAAATTCATTATCCGGGATTGTAAACTATATGGAACTGGAAATGAAAAGCTGATCATCAAAGTAAACTTTACCGGAACCGATAATGGAACTTTTTACCTGACAGGCAAACCTGTTTACACCAAAGAGAACCATATACTGGAGATAAAGAATATTGATTTTGACATCAAATCAAAAGATGCATTGCTGAAAACATCCGAATGGCTTTTCAGCCGCAGGATCATTAATGAAATAAGCAGGAATACCCGTTTCGATCTTAGTACCTATATCGACAGTGCAAAAATTAGTATCAACCAGCAATTGAATCATGAATGGATAAAGGGCATCCGCAGTTATGGACAGATAGAAGAAATCGACCTGATTGGCATCTATCCGCTTAGCCAATCATTGGTCATCCGAAGCAACTGTACCGGTGACCTTTCTGTCAAAATGGATTCAATCGATTTTAGTCTGTAACTTCTTCTTCAATTGCATTTACCTTGAAAGAAAAATGCCGCTGGGCAAGATAGCTGAACAGAACGACGATGCAAGTTGTCAATACCTGGGCAAATACAGGATAAATATGGGCCCTCTCTACCAATATTTTCAGCAAAATATAATTCAGCGCCAGGTTAAACATACAGATCATGAAATACCTGAACAGCTGCACCCTTCCTTTCATTTGCGAATCGTTGAACACAACGTATTTCGACATAAAGAAACCAATCGGGAATGTAACGCAGAACGAAATAAATAAAGCGGCTACGTGGGCCTTGAATGCATAAAACCCAAAATGAAGCTGCTCCTCCTTCAAAATATATTTATAGCTGATAAAGTAAATAAGAAAGCCCAGCAAGGTATTGCCGCTACCTGCTGCCGCATAACGAAACGTCTGCAGGTTCATCAACCGGCGGAAAGGCGGATAAAAGAAATCAATAATGGGCAGGATAAAATCTCTTGCGTTATGTATATGACGTCTCATTAGCCGGCAAAAATATTACAAGTTTATGGTTTATTCCATAGCTATACTGTTTGTCGGTCGGGGTTTCCGTAAATTCGCAGCAAATTTATAGACCGGATGAGTATTGTAAACAAGATAAAACCGCTTATTGTAAAGGCTTTGCAGGATCTGTACGGAAAGGTGCTGATAGCTCCCGATAGCTATCGGGACGGGTTCCAGGAAACTGATCTTACTATCAATTTGACCAAACCAGAGTTTGAAGGCGATTATACGCTGGTTCTTTTTTCTTTTGTGAAACAATTGAAGAAATCACCGGAGCTATTGGGCAATGAGATCGGCGGGTATCTTATAAAAAATAATCCTGACCTGTTCTCTTCCTTCAATGTGATAAAAGGTTTTCTGAACCTTGTTGTTACCAATAATTACTGGATCAATTTTCTTCAAGCATCTTATACTAATAAACAATTAGGTCATCAATCCGCAAATAAGCATAGAGTAATAGTTGAGTACTCCTCCCCTAACACCAACAAGCCACTCCACCTGGGCCATTTAAGAAATAATTTTTTAGGCTGGAGTGTAGCGGAAATATTAAAGACAACGGGCCATACTGTTTACAAAACGGCTATTATGAATGACCGGGGTATCCATATCTGCAAATCCATGGTGACCTGGCAATTATTTGGTGAAGACAAAACACCTGAATCAGAAGGCATCAAAGGCGATCATTTTGTAGGTGATTATTATGTATTGTTCGGGCAGGAACATAAAAAACAGGCAGAGCTATTGATTGCCGATGGAATGAGTAAAGAAGAAGCGGAAAAGAATACGCCTATTATGCTCGCTGCACAAAAGATGTTGCTGGATTGGGAAAACGGCGACCCTGAAGTGAAGGCTCTCTGGCAAAAGATGAATGGCTGGGTATATGAGGGATTTAATGAAACCTATAAAAAGATAGGCAGCGATTTTGATAAAAATTATTTTGAAAGCGAAACATACCTGTTAGGTAAAGAGTTTGTAGAAGATGGTTTGAAGAAAGGCGTATTTTATAAAAAAGAAGATGGCAGCGTATGGATAGATCTTACTGCTGATGGCCTGGATGAAAAAATAGTGCAACGGAAAGATGGTACTTCTGTTTATATCACACAGGATCTTGGACTGGCTGATAAAAAGTTTGAAGAGTTTAAATACGATCAAAGCATCTATGTGATAGCTGATGAACAAAACTATCACATGAAAGTGCTGAAGCTGATCCTGCAAAAATTAGGAAAGCCTTATGCCGATGGTATCTATCACCTCAGCTATGGAATGGTAGAACTGCCTTCAGGAAGAATGAAAACCCGTGAAGGAACCGTAGTGGATGCAGATGATATGATAGAGGAATTGAAGAAAGTAGCCAGGGAAAAAACAGAAGAGTTGGGGAAAGTAAAAGACTTCAATCCCGGTGAATTGAATGAACTCTATGATACCATTGCATTAGGCGCCCTGAAGTTTTTCCTGTTAAGAGTTGATCCAAAAAAGCGGATGATCTTTAATCCCGAAGAGTCCATCGACTTTCATGGATTTACCGGGCCATTTGTTCAATATACACATGCAAGGATTAAGTCTATATTGCGTAAGGAACAAGGAACAAGGTACAAGGTACAAGAAGGAACAAGCGGTTTGTTATCAAAAGAAAAAGAGCTTGTTGTTTTACTGGAACAATACCCAATTACTATTGAGCAGGCATTGCAGGAACATAATCCTTCGCTCCTGGCTATTTATGCTTTCAACGTAGCTAAAACATTCAATACGTTTTATACCGAACATTCCGTGATGAATGCCGAATCGGAAGAAAAGAAACAA
>JAKFEJ010000464.1:0-11188 GCA_036675745.1 Chitinophagaceae bacterium
AAGTGTCCTTGAATGTAAAAGATGCTGATATAGGAGATGTTCTTGCCCTTTTACTGGAAAAGACACGGCTATTATACCAGGTAATGGGTAATAACCTGATTGTTATTAAAGAAGATCCAAATGCGCCGGCAGAAGTAGTAATAAAGGGTAAAGTAACCGGGGAAGGAGGTATTCCCTTAGCCGGAGCTTCTGTACAGATAAAAGGAACAACTACAGGCACTTCCACAACCAGCGAGGGCAACTTTTCATTAACAGCCCCCGATGCGAATGTGACACTCATAATTTCTTCAGTGGGTTATGACGCACAGGAAATCGCTTTAGGCGGTAGAACAGAAATAAATGTAGCGTTAGTTACTTCGACAAAATTAATGGACCAGGTAGTGGTGATTGGTTATGGTACGGCAAGCAGAAGAGACCTGACCGGTTCTATCGTAAAAATTTCGGGTAAAGAAGTGGCTGATAAGCCAAATACAAATCCTGTTGCTTCTTTGCAAAGTAAAGTAGCGGGTCTGTACGTAATAAATAATGGAACACCGGGCAAGGAACCGGACATTCGTATTCGCGGTACGCAAAGTATTGGGCAGGTAAAGCCTTTATATATTGTTGACGGAATTTTCCAGGATAATATTGACTATATCAATCCAAATGATATAGAATCTATTGAGGTAATGAAAGATCCTTCTTCGCTGGCGATTTTCGGTATCAGGGGTGGAACGGGAGTGATAGCCATTACTACTAAAAGGGCTAAAGCAGGCCAGACAACGATCAGTTACAATGGCACTTATGGGTTTAAAGACCTTGTAGATAAGATTAAAATGGCCAATGCTGCAGAGTTTGACGAATTATTTGAAGAAGAAAATGCAAATAATGGAGTGCCTACTCCTGATTATTCCGCTATAAAAGGCTTAAATAATACCGACTGGATTGATGCTGTAACCAGAAAAGGAAAATTTCAATCACATAATATTAGTATGTCGGGAACCAGTGAAAAGAACAAGTTTAATTTTGGTGTGGGATATATCGCCGATGAAGGCATAGTGATAAGGGAAAAACTGAAAAAGTATCTTATTTCTTTCAGTGATGAATATAAAATTAATAGTGCCATAAAGGTTGGTTTAAACTTAAATGCATCGAGGCAGGAAAACCCGTATGACGCCACTGCCGTTCTGGATAATGCCCGTAAAGTAATGCCTCATATCTCGGCTCAGCCCAAAACATTCAGAGTCAGAGATCTTTATCGTTCGGTATATGATTCAATGGATATTCCGGTTTATTCGGGATTGTTTTTGCAGGGGTCCGGCGTAGTAAACCCTGTTTTGGAGGTTGAAAATATATGGAATAAAACAATTAGCAGGGAAAACAGGTATGTTGGAAGTTTTTTTACCGATATAACTTTCCTGAAGGATTTTAACTTAAGGGCAACCTGGTATGCGGATGTGAGCGATGTGAATAAGCGAAAATACAATCCGATGTACTATGCATATAACCCTACGACTAATGAACCTTATTTATACGGGTTTCCTAGTTTTGAAGCTGCAACTACAAACGTAGAACAGAATATCGACAACTATAAAAAATTCCAGCAGGATTACATTCTTACCTATAAGAAAAGGTTCGGTGATCATTCATTAACTGCCATGGGAGGATTCACGACATTTTCTTATAGGGAAGAAAAAAATTATACAAAATCAACTGCCGGAGGCGCTGCGACTGCCTTGCATATTCCAAATAATCCTGATAAATGGTACATCTCTAATAATTTTGGTAAAGTGCTTGAGGGGGACGCATCGGGCAATGCAGGCGAATTCACTACAGTATCTTTGCTAGGCAGATTTTTGTATAATTATCGCGGCAAATACTTTTTAAATGCTTCCATAAGAGATGATGCCTCCTCCCGCATTCCCGAAAAGAACAGGCATCAGCAGTTTTGGGCGGTTGGTGCTGCCTGGGAAGCAAGCAAAGAAGAGTTCATGCAAAACCTGGAGGCTATCAATTTCCTGAAATTAAAAGGATCTGTAGGACTTTTGGGTAACCAAAGTACATACGGTTTATTTGGAACTTCAAACTATTACCCATTTTATCCTGGAGTTAGATCAGGTACAGGTGAAGTTGCAATATTTGGCAGTACCGCCTACTTGTCGGCCCTACCGGCCTACCTCAAGAATCCGGATCTCAAATGGGAAACGATAAATTCTTATGATATAGGAGTGGAATTGGCTGCGTTTAATAATCGTCTTCATTTCGAGTATACTTATTACAATAAGGTTACCAAAGACATGATGTCTTATATCGGTCTGAGCTCATTGGGACTATATGACATCCTTGTCAATGGCGGTGAAGTTAAGAATTGGGGCCATGAATTTTCTGCAGGTTGGAACCAGCAACTGGGCGATATTACTTTGACCCTGAATGGTAATATCACTTTCATGGAGAATAAAGTGGTAAGCCTTGCTAAAGAATTACCCAATGGTATTATAATTGATGCACGTGCTAATAATGCTACAGCAGAAGCCAGAACCATGCCGGGTGAGCCAATCGGTTCTTTCTTTGGTTATGTAGTGGAAGGGATTTATCAATCAAACCTTGATGTGTTGAATTCGCCCTACGCAGGAGGCATTGGCACCTACTTCCCGGGCGACTTTAAATTTAAAGATGTCAATGGTGATGGCGTTATTTCCGCGGCAGACAGAACGATAATAGGTAATCCTTCACCTGATTTCATGTATGGCGGTTCTGTAGGACTTAAATATAAAAACCTCAACCTGGATATAGACTTTGGTGGTGTATATGGTAATGAAGTATTCAGAATATGGGGTGCACTGGAATCTCCTTTCCAAAGAGTGAATTATCCGGCCCTTAAAACTGCCCGGTGGCATGGTGCCGGTACTTCTAACTGGGAGCCTATTATAAGCCAGGGACATAGATTTAACTACAACGGCTCTACCTATAATATTGAAGACGGTAGTTATTTCAGGATCAGGAATATACAATTAGGTTACGATGTTAGAAGCTCGTTTCTTTCAAAAGCCAAAATAAAAAGCCTCCGGATATTTGTGAATGTTCAGAATGTCAAAACCTGGAAAGAAAACAATGGGTATACAGCAGAATTTGGCGGCTCTGCTACGGCCTTTGGATTTGATGAAGCAGGCGGAGCTATACCAAGGGTTACTACATTTGGTTTAAACCTTAATTTTTAAGTAAAAAAATGTTCTGAAATATTTAAACGGAATATTATGAAAGCAATAAAAATTTTATTTTATATAGCAATCACCCTGGTTGTTTTTTCGGGTTTTGCGGGGTGTAAAAAATTCCTTGACAGGAAGCCATTGTCAGGTGTGCTGGATGATTACGGAATTGAGCAGCAGACAATGGGCTTGTACAGGATCACAAGAGATTATGTTGCATTTAATAGCCTGCCCTGGCTTGATTTTCACAGTATCAGGGATGATGATGCTACAAAAGGAAGTTCCGCTACCGATGGCGCTGAAATTGTTGCAGAGTTCGAAACTTTTCAATATACAAAAGATGACTGGGCTACTAATGAGTATTGGAATAATAATTTTTTATTGATCAATAACTGCAACAACATTATGGAGACAGCAGAGCTTGCCGGATTAGCCGATGAACTGTCAAAAAGAAATGTTGGGGAGGCTAAATTTTTCAGGGCTTATTGTTATTTTAATTTGGTAAGGGCCTATGGCGAAGTTCCTTTGTTCACAACTTATAATGCAACGCCTCAGGATGCGGTAAAAGCTAAATCACCTGTTGACGAAATTTATGCAGTTATTGAGAAAGATTTGCAGGATGCGGCAGCAGCACTACCGCTTAACTGGAGCACGGCAGCAGGAAACGGTTTTCCAGGCAGACTGACATCCGGGGCGGCAAATACATTATTGGCGCAGGTATATATGTTTCGCTCAAATTGGGCAGGAGCTTTGGCTGCTTGTAATACAGTGATAGGATCAATGCAATATTCACTCGTGCCATTCCAGGAGATATGGAAGGACGGGCCAGGCGGGGTGGGTAAGAATGGTCCCGAATCCATTTATGAAATACAGGCTCACGTTGGGGCTGGCGGCTCACCAGACTATGGGGCTCCTTATGCTCAATCTCAAAATCCCCGTATCATAGATGGTGGACCTCCGCAATGGGATCTTGGTTGGGGTTGGAATGCACCTTCAGATAAACTGGAAGCAGATTGGAACGATACAGACCCCAGGAAAAGTAAAACAATCCTGTATTCCGGCCAGCCTGATGGTGGTGCCGCTGCAGGAGGTTATGGCTTAACTCTACCCGCTTATCCCACCGTGCTAACTCAAAAATTCTGGAATAAGAAAGTATATGCAGACCCGGCACAGAGAGCAATTACAGGAAAACAAGCCACTTGGATAAACCACCGGGTATTACGATATGCAGATGTAATTTTAATGAAAGCAGAGGCTGAAAATGAGCTTGGTAATGGAACCGTTGCCGCAGACATGCTTGAATTAATAAGAGAAAGGGCGAGAGCAGGAAATGCTGGAGCGCTTCCGCCGATTGCATTTGCTAATCAGGACCAAATGCGAACAGCAATTAGGAATGAAAGGCGCTGGGAATTTGCAATGGAAGGATTGAGGTTTTATGATTTAGTTCGTTGGAACCAGGCCGAAGCCGTTTTAGGGCCACTGGGATATACAGGCCGATGCAAATATTATCCCATTCCTCAAAAAGCTATTGATCTTACTGGGGATGTATTAGTTCAAAATCCCGAATGGTAAATACGTTAACCGTTAAAAAAGACTATTATGAAATCATACAACAGTTTTTTAATACTTGCTGTGATAGTGTTGGCTATGGCCGGTTGTCAAAAGATGGATAAACCGGAGATGGGTGATTATGATGCAGATGTTGCAGTGACTCCCACTACTCCACTTAGGTTTTATGTCAATTTTGACTCTGCATCGGAAAGTGATAAACAGATAAATGTCCGGTTTAAAGACAGCATTTCGAACTACCCGAGTTTTTTTCCCGACAACTCGATTTCTGTTATACCCGGCATACATGGAACAGCGTATAATGGGAATAAAGAAAAAAACCTGACGTATGTCAATGCGAATGATTTCGCCAAATCAACGAGCTTTACGGTAGCCTTCTGGATGAAGCATGATGGAGCGCCTGCATCAGATGCAGAATTTTTTATGAGCTTTCCTTCCTCTCAGGGGCATTGGAGCAACTCCGGTATGTTGCTGATATTGGATCACGCAGGAGCCGGCTCAACAGCTGATGCAGCTGTTATAAAATTTATGGTGGCTGAAGTCGGAAATGGTGATCATTGGTTTGAATTGACAGGGGCTAACCGGATGCCCGACATATTGGATAATCAATGGCATCACCTGGCATTTAGTTATGATCAGGCCACTTCAGACATGAAATTTTACAGGGATGGCCAATTGTGGTCTACACAATCCTGGGCAGGGCATGGTCCAATACTCTTCGACCAAAGCAAATTCGGATCATTTTATCTTGGCGGTAAAACCACTGATTGGGGTAAAGCTTTTAACGGTGCACTTGATCAATTCAGACTTTATAATAAAGCATTAAATAATGCTGAGGTTTTGGAACTGTTCACAAACAAGATTTAACAGCTTAGTCATAAAATTTATAAAAATAAGAGGGTTGGAATATTCAGCCCTCTTATTCTTTAATAGTATAATATCATAAGCCGGTAATTTGAAACCTTGTAATATTGAGGGCAATAACAATTAATTTACAAAATGCATAGACACTCGCCATAAGAGTATGCTGAAAAACATAGCAAATAGACGCATATTTTTAATCATGTTATCTTTTGTCTCAATTGTCTTTTTTTTATGCAGGTGTATACAAAATGATACAAAGCAGACATCTCATTCTGTTCCTGCTTATAACCAGTATGCCGGATCGGCAGCATGCCGGAGTTGTCACCAGGATATTTATGAAACTCACTTGCAAACTTTCCATCATCAGACATCGGCACTGGCTTCTGAAAAAAATATAAAAGGAAGTATTGAACCAGGAAAGAATACATTTTATTTTCGGCCGGATCTTTATATTTCAGTTGAAAAAAAAGGAGATCAGCTATTTCAGACAGCCTACCAGCAGGGAGTTGAGAAAATTTCACGACCATTTGATTTTGTAATAGGTTCGGGCAAAAGAGGCCAGTCTTTTTTGTACTGGTATAATAAAAATGTTTTTCAATTACCGCTGACTTATTTTACTTCCACCAATGAATGGACGAACAGCCCGGGGTATTCTAATAAGGTACAATTCAACAGGCCGATCACTTCCCGTTGTCTGGAATGCCATTCTACTTATTTCCAGGAAGAATCATCGCGGGGAGCAAAGGCTGAAGAATTCTTAAAATCAGCTGTTATCCTTGGTGTGGAATGCGAAAAATGTCATGGGCCGGCAGCAGAACATGTAAATTATCACCAGAAAAATCAGCAGGAAAAGCAGGGGCGCTTCATCGTGAATCTGGGAAAGTTGTCAAGAACGCAAAATCTTGATCTTTGCCGTTTGTGTCACGGCGGAAGTTTAACCAAATCAAAACCATCTTTCTCTTTTGTGGCGGGCAATAAGTTGTCAGATTACTTTGCTTTGGATTCTGCTTTGAAAAATGTTGCTGATATCGATGTTCATGGAAATCAGTTTGGTATGTTGAGTGCGAGTAAATGTTTTACAATGAGTAATATGACATGCACAACCTGTCATTCAGCTCATCAAAACGAAACAGGACGTAAGAACGTTATTGTTGCCAGGTGTATGGAGTGCCATACTGGAACTGATCATAAAAAGTGCCAACTATCAGGAACAAAGGGGTCCGCCTATTTGCAGCAGCATTGTATAGATTGTCATATGCCTGAATTGCCATCAAAAGCCATCATGGTGTTACGACAGGGGGAAGTGGTTCCTACTTCTGCTCATATGCGATCTCATTACATTTCTATATACAGGGATAAAATAAAAGAAATTTTGTTAAATGCGCCCGGTAAATAGAACAGGAGCTAATCAGATAAAAAAATCAATAATGATTGTCAATATAGCGGCATTTTACATTAAAAGACTCATAGTAATACAGGGTTTCGCTTTACTTGTTATTTTATTTACGGCCTGTCGGTCAAGCGATACTTTATTTGAAAACATTTCTTCTATAAAAACAAATATTACTTTTCAAAATAAACTTGAAAAAAAGCATCTTTTCAATATCCTTTACTACCTGTATTATTATAATGGAGGTGGGGTAGCAACAGGCGATATTAATAATGACGGCCTGGCTGATATTTTTTTCACAGCAAATAGCAAGGGTAACAACAAGCTCTATTTAAATAAAGGAAATTTTGAGTTTGAAGATATAACAGACAAAGCCGGTGTTAAAGGACTGTCTGACTGGTGTAGTGGAGTTACAATGGCTGATATTAACGGCGATGGGTTTCTTGATATTTATGTTTCAACAGTAAGCGGTCGCTATAACCTAAAAGGCCATAATGAACTCTACATTAACAACAGGAATAATACTTTTTCTGAAAGCGCTGAAAAGTATGGGCTGAATACTTCCTGCGCGACGACACAATCTGCGTTTTTCGATTATGACCGCGATGGAGATCTTGATTGTTATATTCTGAACCAGTCGCATCAGCCTCATGCAAATATTGTTGATACATCGAACCGTCATAAATATGATACACTTTCAGGCGACAGACTTTACAGAAATGATATAAACAGTTCGGGTGGCTTTATAGATGTTTCAAAAGATGCAGGAATATATCAAAGTAATTTAGGATATGGACTGGGCCTGGCAATAGCGGATATAAATAATGACGGATGGGATGACATTTATGTTGGAAATGACTTTCACGAAAATGATTACTACTACGTAAATAATGGGAATGGTACATTTACAGAAAGCGGTGCCAAACATTTTGGGCATTACAGTCGCTTCAGTATGGGGAATGATGTAGCTGATTACAATAATGACGGGCAACCTGATATCATTACTGCAGATATGTTGCCGGCAGACGAAGAAATCGTAAAAACGTATGGTAGTGATGAGAACCCTGATATTTATAAAGTAAAACTTGAAATGCAGGGGTATCAAAAACAGTATTCAAAAAATTGCCTGCAGAGAAATAATGGCAATGGTATTAGCTTTAGTGAAATGGCATTAATGAGTGGCGTGTCAGCAACAGACTGGAGCTGGGCACCTCTGTTTGCAGATTTTGATAATGATGGCAATAAAGACTTGTTTATATCAAGCGGTATCGTAAAACGCCCTGTTGACCTGGATTACATTCGGTTTGTTTCTGATTTAAAAATGAAAGGAATGGACAGGACCGATAAATATGACCAGGAAGCTATCAATGCTATGCCGGATGGGGCATCGCATCCTTTTTTATTTAAAGGGAATGGGAAAGAGAATTTCATTGATGTCAGCAAAGAATGGGGAACAGAGAAAATGAAAGGCTATTACAATGGGACCTCTTATGCAGACCTGGATAATGATGGCGATCTTGATTTGGTAATTAATTGCATTAATGCACCAGCAGTACTGCTGAAAAATAATTCTACGCCAAAAAATAAGCTTATTGTTTCGCTGGCAGGAAATGGTGGAAATACATTTGGAATCGGCACAAAAGTTTGGCTTTTTGCTAATGGGAATATGCAATACCAACAGTTTGAACCTACCAGGGGTTTTCAGTCTTCATGTGATTACAAAGTTCACTTCGGACTTGATAGTATTAATGTTATTGATAGCCTGCTTATTGTCTGGCCCAATCAGAAGTGTCAGCTTCTTAAAAAAGTCCCTGCAGGTAAGTTGCTTGTAAAACAGGAAGCAGCAATGGACAGTTTTAAATATCAGACTTTCTTTCCACCAACAAATGAACAATTTGAGCAATTGACAAACACCGGGTTATTAACCTGGCGCCATAAAGAAAACAATTTTTTGGATTATAATGTCCAATACCTGATACCACATCAGCAATCAACCCGGGGGCCTAAGGTTGCAGTCGCAGACATAAATAAAGACGGACTTGATGATTTGTATTTGTGTGGTGCCAAGGGGCAGGCCGGTTCCTTAATGGTTCAACAGAAAAACGGTTCTTTTATACCTGCAGATACCGCCTTGTTTAACAAGTTTGCAATTTGTGAAGATGTGGATGCTGAATTTTTTGATGCGAATGCTGACGGGTTTCCGGATCTGTGGGTGGTTAGCGGTGGAAATGAGATGCCGGTGAATAAAATAGCATCCGCTGACAGGTTGTTTTTAAATGATGGCAAAGGACATTTTTCGTTTGCGTCAGAAAGTATTCCTCATTTGTTTGAAAACAAATCCTGTGTAACTACAGCCGATATTGATAAGGATGGGGATAATGATGTTTTTGTTGGTTTTTTATCAGATCCAATGAGGTATGGTATTCCACAAAACTCTTACCTGTATCTAAATGATGGAAAAGGAAAATTTACGGTAGCGGATAATAACGTAATGAATCTTTTGCAGATAGGCATGGTAACATCAGCATCATTTACAGATGTGAATAATGACCAATGGCCCGATTTGATAATAGCTGGCGAATGGATGCCGGTAAAAGTTTATATAAATCATAAAGGGAAGTTCTTGGCAGCAGATATTTCTCAATCAACAGGGCTGTGGCAAACGATTTATACATCAGACGTGAACGGAGATGGATTTACAGATATTCTTGCAGGGAACTGGGGGCACAACAGTAAATTATATGCCGGAAAGAGTTCGCCATTAAAATTGTATGTAAGCGATTTTGATCGTAATGGCTCTATTGAACAAATAATGTGTTATACAATTGACGGAAAGGAATATACCTTCCTCGCCAAAGATGAATTAGAACGTTCATTGCCTGTATTAAAGAAGGCGTACCTTAACTACAAAGATGTAGCAGGAAAAACAGTTCAGTATATTTTTGATGATCTGTTTAAAGAATACACAGAGTTAAAAGCCGAAGTATTGACGTCATCTTATTTCATAAATGATGGAAAAGGAAACTTTATCCGGAAGGACCTGCCTGACGAATTGCAATTGGCACCTGTTATGGCTTTCGCCACTTCATTACAAAAAAATAGCTTTATAGGTGGAGGTAATTTTTATGGTGTGATCCCTTATGAAGGAAGATATGATGCACTGCTACCTGCCATTTTTTCTGTTGAAGAAAATTCATTCAGTCATATACTACCTCGTTTGGATGGCGAGATAAGAGATATCAAATGGATAAATACAGGTAATGGGAAAAAAATTCTTGCACTGGCCCGGAATAATAAAGAGATAGTTTTTTTGAAACCTAATAATTGAGCGTATGCAGCAATTGCCTTCTTTTTTGATAGCGGTTGTTTTTATTTATTGCTCTTGTAGCAAAAAAGCAAACAGTGTAGCGGCTGATCCCAAAAATCCTATAGCAAACAGTATTACTGTCAATTCTCTTTCTTTTAATACCGCATTAAATGGGATCAATACCCACCCGGTTATTAAGATTAAGTTTACTCAACCGTTGATGCAAAATACTATAGTTTCAGCTATTAGTTTTAAGGGACCAGCTAATACAGATGTATCTTTTACAACAAGTTTGCAAAATGCGGATTCCGTTTTGGTTATTCAACCTGCTACATCTTTAAGCTACCTGGCCAGGTATAGTTTTTCCGTTTCTACAGCTCTGAAATCGGCATCCAATGGAAGTTTGCCAGCAAAGATAGACAGGTCATTTACTACAACCATCGATTCATCCCGGAAGTTTCCTGTTATTTCCGATAACACATTATTCGACACCGTGCAGAAAACAACCTTCAAATACTTCTGGGATCTTGCCCATCCCGTTAGCGGTATGGCAAGAGAAAGAAATACAGATGCTAATATTTATACTTCCGGCGGCACCGGCTTTGGTATTATGGCAATCGTGACAGCCATCCATCGTAATTTTATTACCCGTGCTGAAGGATTGACTAGGCTACAGGCAATGGTTTCGTTTTTAAAAAATACGGCAGAAACATTTCATGGCGCTTATCCTCATTGGTTAAATGGTCAAACCGGGAAAGTCATTCCCTTTAGCTCCAATGATAACGGTGCTGATCTTGTCGAAACTTCTTATCTCATCCAGGGGCTATTAACGGCAAGGCAATATTTTACTGGTGCAGGTTCCGATGAAAGCAA
>JAKFEJ010000463.1:0-11174 GCA_036675745.1 Chitinophagaceae bacterium
AGGTTTTCCGGTTTGCCAGATCAATTGCAACCCGGCATTCAATAGTTCATTTAAATGTTCATCAATAGCTTCATTAATGGATTTGGCCCCAAGACTTCCGCCTACCACCAAAACAGTTTTTTTGTTTTCATCCAATCCAAAAAATCTTATTCCTTCTGACCTGGAAATTCCCGCCTCTGCTATTGCCAGTCGAACAGGATTTCCTGTTACCACGATCTTTTCTTTTGGGAAAAATTTTTCCATATCATCCGTACCTGTAAAAACTCTTGTTGCTTTTTTACTCAACATGATATTTGATTTTCCGGCAAAAGAATTAGACTCATGTATAAAAGTTGGAATTCCTTTTACCTGCGCAAAACGCAATACAGGAAAACTGGAATACCCACCAACACCTATTACTGCATCCGGTTTAAATTGGTTTACAATTTTTCTTACCTGGAAAAAACTTTTAATCAACTTAAAAGGCAATCCAATATTTTTTATCAAAGAACTACGGTTGAATCCAGCTATATCCAATCCTTCAATTTTATATCCTGCCTGTGGCACTTTCTCCATTTCCATTTTTCCTTTCGCCCCAACAAATAATATTTCAATACTTCCATCTATCTTTTTCAAAGCATTAGCAATAGCTATTGCCGGAAAAATATGACCGCCTGTTCCTCCACCCGCTATGATAAGGCGCCCCCCCCGCCCCCTAAAGGGGGAGCCAGAAACCTCACTATCGCTATGTCTTTCACTCATCCTGATTAACTTTTAAAAGACTCTTTGTGCTTTTTCCCTACTCGCTATTCACCACTTCCCACTTGCTCCTTCCCTTCCAACTGCTCCACATTTCTTGCCACACTTAAAATAATCCCGATCGCCAAACAGGTAAAAATAAAACTGCTTCCACCCATACTTACCAAAGGCAATGTCACTCCTGTTACGGGAAATAAATTCACCGTTACCGCCATATTCGCTATTGCCTGTATAGCCAGTGTAAAACTTAATCCCAATGCCAGGAAAGCGCCGAATGCATACGGGCATCGTTTGAATATCCGTATGCACCGGTACAAAAACACCAGGTAAATAAATACTATGAATGCACCGCCGACAAAACCATATTCCTCAATGATGATAGCAAATATGAAATCATTATAAGCTTGCGGCAAATAATCTCTTGTTGTGCTATTGCCCGGACCAACACCTAATATGCCGCCTTGTGCAATAGCGATCTTTGCCTGGTTTACCTGGTACATTTCATCATTATCAGCTTCTTTTCCGCCGTATATAAAATTCTCCACCCGGCCGATCCATGTTTCTACTCTTGTAAACAAACCTGAAGATGTTTTTTCTGCAACTACGGCTTCTTTATCGCCCGATTTATGACTTGCGACTGCCGCAATGATGAGAAATAAAATAGGTATCATCGCAATGCCTATCGTTATTAAAATATGTTTGGTTCTTGCCCGCCCAATAAATAACAACATCAGGCAGCTTGCACCCAGCAATAAAGCCGTTGATAAATTCGCAGGTGCGATCAACAGGCAAATAATGCCCACTGGTATCATTACCGGCAAGAATCCTTTCTTAAAATCTTTTATTACATCCTGTTTCTTGCTTAATAACCGGGCCAGGTACATGAATAAGGCAAGCTTGGCGAGATCGGAAGTTTGCATCGTCATATTGATCAACGGTAATTTTATCCAACGGCTACCTTCGTTCATTCTTACACCAAAAAATAATGTATAGATCAATAAAGGAATAACAAGAAGAAACATAATCGTAGCTATTCTTGAATAGATCGTATAATTAACCAGGTGAGCAAAATATACAACCAGTATACCTACTACGATAAAAGCCACTTGTTTAAATAAATAAACTTCCGTGTTGCCTTTATAGTTTTTATACGCCAATGAGCCGGTTGCACTATATACCGCCAGCAATGAAACCAACGCCAGCAACACTACCAACGCCCAGATCACTTTATCGCCCTTCGTTTTATGAACAAAATTTTGCCCCCATCCCCTAAAGGGGGGTATTGAATCAGTTTCTATATTTGATGTATAACTCATTTATTTTTCAGAAATAAATCTTTTACTATTCTTTCAGTTTCTTCCAAAGCCCCTTTAGGGGATGGGGGTTACAATTCTTTCACCGCATGCTTAAACTGGTTTCCCCTGTCTTCATAATTTTTAAACAAGTCAAAACTTGCACACGCCGGGCTTAATAAAACCACATCTCCCTTAGTCGAGAGATGAAAAGCGGATTGCACTGCATCAATAGCATTATTGGTATTAACAATTGTGCTCACAATATTTCCAAAAGCTTCATGTATTTTCCTGTTTTCGGTTCCCAGGCAAATGATCGCTTTTACTTTTTCTTTTACTAATTCTTCGATCAGTGAATAATCATTTCCTTTATCCACACCACCCAGTATCAGGATCACAGGCTTTGTCATACTTTCCAAAGCATACCAGGTTGAGTTCATATTCGTTGCTTTGCTGTCATTGATAAACTCCACACCGCGTACAGTTGCCACCGGCTCCATCCGGTGCTCCAATCCCTCGAAATCCTGCACGGCTTCACGGATCTTTTCTTTCCGGATATCCATTGTTGTTCCTGCTACACATGCTGCCATGGTATTGTATTGATTATGTTTTCCCTTCAGGGCAAAGTCATATACACTCATACTTGTAAAGTCTTCGCCTGTTCTTACGTACATGTCCCCGTCTTTAATAAATGCTCCGTTTGATAGTTCTGTTTTCATGCTGATTGGCAGTTGGTTTGAGTGAATAGTGAACTGACTGATATATTTCATCGTTATTTCGTCATCGGCGCAGTAGATGAAATGATCACCCAGCTGCTGGTTTTCCACAATGCGAAATTTGCTCCTTATATAATTCTCAAAATTGTACTCGTAACGATCCAGATGATCTTCGGTAATATTGGTTAATATGGCGATATCAGGTCTGAATGTTTTGATATCATCCAATTGAAAACTGCTGATCTCTGCTACATACAACGGCTTGGGATTCTCTGCTATCTGCCTTGCAAATGAATAACCGATATTGCCCACCAACGCACAATCCAAACCCGCTTTCCTACAGATATGATACACGAGTGCCGTTGTTGTCGTCTTTCCGTTACTGCCGGTTATAGCAATGATCTTGCTATCTCCTTTGAAGCGGTAAGCCAGTTCTATTTCACTGATGATCGCAATGCCTTTGGCCCTGATCTTTTTTACCATTGCGTTCTTCTCTGGTATACCGGGACTTTTCATTACTTCATCAGCATTCAGAATTCCCGCTTCATCCTGCTTACCTTCTTCAAATGCAATACCTGCATTTTGCAGATCGTTACGATAATTATCTTTCAAAGAACTTTCATCGGAAACGAATACATCATATCCTTTTTGCTTTGCAAGAATGGCGGCTCCAACGCCGCTTTCTCCTCCTCCTAATATGACTATTCGCTTACCCATGTGTCTCACCCTCCTTCTCCTGATTTTTTTTAGAGACCGGGTTTTATAATTTTCTCATTCCTGCATTATCCTTTTTGCAGAAGAAAATAATTCAACAGCAGTTTTTCATTGGTTTGGAAAAAATTGGTTCTTCACAAGTATCAACTTTATAAACTTCTCACAATCTCATTACATCAGAGTACCATCTTCAAAGGGGTTCGATAGCAGTTGGCGTGGTTTTTCAAAAAAGCCTTTCTCAAAAACTATATCCTTTTCTTACCTTAATTTTAATGTTACTATACTTAATACAACGCACAACACAGTCACTATCCAAAACCTCGTTACAATCTTCGCTTCATGATATCCTTTCTTCTGGTAATGATGATGTAAAGGGCTCATTAAAAAAATCCTTCTTCCTGTTCCATATTTCTTCTTCGTGTATTTAAAATAACTTACCTGCAGTATCACACTTACATTCTCCACCAAAAACACGCCGCAGAATATAGGGATCAGCAATTCTTTATGAACAATAATGGCTAATGCTGCGATGATCCCTCCCAATGTCAAGCTTCCTGTATCCCCCATGAAAACCTGTGCCGGATAAGAATTGTACCACAGGAACCCGATACATGCCCCGATCATGGCTGCAATAAAAATTGACAACTCTCCTAAACCCGGTATGTACATGATATTGAGATAATCGGCGAAAAAGAAATTACCACTCGCATAGGCGAAAATCCCAAGCAATACGCCTATCAATGCAGATGTGCCCGTTGCCAACCCATCCAGCCCATCTGTAATATTGGACCCGTTCGATACCGCTGTAATAATGAATATCACAACCAGTATATACAATACCCATGAATATTTTCTTATCCCTTCCGGTAATAGTTTGGCATAATTGAATTCATGATTTTTTACAAACGGAATAGTAGTGATAGGCTCCTTGGTTTCTACAAAATGTTTTACCTGGTTATTTACTGTTCTTGTTTTTACAGTAGTATCACCAGCGGCAGGCGTTCCCTGGTATTCTCTCCATATCCTCACATCACTATTAAAATAAAGAACTGCTCCTACTGTTATTCCCAATCCAACCTGTCCCAGTATCTTGAACCAACCCGCCAATCCATCCTTATCGCCTTTTTTATAGGTGCCGCCTTGCTGCTGCGCTATTTTTTTTGCCCTTAGCTTCAAATAATCGTCTACAAAACCAATGATACCTAACCATACCGTAGCTACCATCATCAGTATAATATAAACCGTATCCAATCTTGCCAGTAATAAAGTAGGTACCAGGATACCGAAAATGATGATGACACCTCCCATCGTTGGCGTTCCCTTTTTTGTTTGTTCTCCAGCCAGTCCAAGATCACGAACGCTTTCACCAACTTGTTTCCTTTGTAAAAACCGGATCAGCTTTTTCCCATACACCAGCGTAATGAACAAGGATAACAATATGGCCAGCAATACACGGAAAGTAATGAACCTATACAGCTCACTTCCCGGGAAGTTCATATCCTGCTTATCAAACCAATCAAATAAATGATACAGCATATTCGTTTCTTGTTAATCCATTAATCCGTTTCTTGCTCTGTATTCCTTGTGCCTTGCACCTTGTTCCTTGCACCTTGTTCCTTCTTATTTATCTAACACTTCAAACATTTCCCGTACTATTTCCTTATCATCAAAATGATTTTTCACTCCTTTTATTTCCTGGTACTTCTCATGTCCCTTACCTGCTATCAGTATAATGTCTTCAGGTTTCGCTAAACTGATCGCTGTCTTTATTGCTTCTTTTCTATCTACAATTGAGATATATTTTCTTTTAGCGGCTGCAGGCAATCCTTCTTCCATATCTTTTATGATCTGTGCCGGATCCTCGCTTCTTGGGTTATCGCTGGTAAAAATTACTTTATCACTATGTTCACAAGCAGCTTCTCCCATGATGGGTCTTTTCATCTTATCCCTGTCACCACCACACCCTACCACCGTTATCACCTGTTCAAATCCCTTTTTTAATTTCTTTATCGTCGCCAATACATTCAGTAACGCATCCGGCGTGTGTGCATAATCAACGATCGCTATCAATTTATCTTTTGGCGATACCATATAATCAAACCTTCCTTCAGCACCGGTCAATACACTCAGGCAACGCAACACTTCATGCTTATCTTCCCCCATGCAAATACCTACACCATAAGCAGCCAATAAATTGTAAGCATTGAATTCACCAATCATCCGGAAATGCACTTCCTGGTCATTGATGAGCATCACTAATCCTGATAAAGTATTTTCAATGATCTTTCCTTTAAAATCCGCTACCGTTTTCAAACTGTACAAATATTTTCCCGCATTTGTATTCTGCAACATCACCGTTCCTCTTTTATCATCCGCATTGCTGATAGCAAACGCTGATGAAGGCAAGGAATCGAAGAAGACTTTCTTTACCCGGATATATTCATCAAATGTTTTATGATAATCCAGGTGATCATGCGTGATATTGCTAAAAACACCGCCGGCAAACTTCAAGCCTGTCACCCGATGCTGATGCACAGCATGCGAACTGACTTCCATGAACACATGTGTACATTCTTCGTCCGCCATTCGTTTCAACAATTGATTCAAACTAACAGCATCTGGTGTTGTATGTGTAGCCGGTACAATTGTATCACCAATATGATTTTCAACCGTACTCAACAACCCGCATTTATATCCCAATCCTGCAAAGAGCTTATATAATAAAGTCGCTATCGTTGTTTTACCATTCGTGCCTGTTACACCTACCAGTTTTATTTTCTCCGACGGCTGTCCAAAAAAGTTATGGGCCATCCATCCGGCAGCCGCTGCACTGTTTTCAGCCTGCACATATACTATCCCTTCTTTTAAAACAGCAGGCACCGTTTCACATATTACTGCTATCGCCCCATCTACTATTGCTTTTTCAATGAACTGATGGCCATCCGTTGCTACTCCCTTCACTGCTACAAACAAACTACCCGGCTTCACTCTTCTTGAATCGATCTGAATGTCATTTATATCCACCTCAGTGCTTCCCGTCACCGATCTGATTGCCACTTTATATAATATATCTCTTAGTAACACGGACCAACTTTTTAAACTTCTTAAACCCTTTAAACCTTTTAAACTCCCTCAACTCTTCCTCAACTCAGTTCCAATATCACTTTCATTTCTTTCGACAATGCACTGCCAGCTTCAATGGATTGATTCATTACTTTTCCTCTTCCTTTTACAGATACTTTCAATCCCATGCTTTCCAATAAATACAAAGCATCTTTCAGCCCCATTCCTTTTACATTTGGCATTACCTGCTTTCTCACTAAACTCGCTTTTATCACCGGTTGATAATTTGCAGCAAATACATTGCCCCAGCTTCCTTTCATAGTTGAATCCGTATAGTCAACATTCAATGTGGTAAACACATTTTTTATATCCCCGGTATTACCTGCATAGAAATAAGCAGAACTATCTTTTTTTGCCGCATACAGGTTAGGAGATTTCTGATTCACATACATGGCATAAAGCTTTGTTGCCACTTCTTTAAATACGGGCCCGGCCAGCGATCCGCCATAATGCAATGCTGCATGAGGCTTTGTTCTTATTACTACAATACAGGAATACTGCGGGTCATTAGCAGGAAAGTAGCCTGCAAACGATGCCTGGTAAACACCGGCGCTGTATTTAATATTTCCATCGGCCACATGCGCCGTACCGGTTTTTCCTCCTATTGCAAATGGCATATCTTTAAAAGCGATCCTGCCTGTTCCCTCGGTTACTACGGCTTCCATACTTTCTTTCGCCGCTTTTATCACTTCTGGTTTAGCTATACCTTCATCCATCACAATTGGTTCAAATTGCTTAATCATGATCCCATCCTGCTGTATACTGTTTACCAGGTAAGGTTTCATCATCTTACCATTATTCGCAACTGCATTATATAAGGTGAGTGTATGCAATGGGCTTACCTGTGCCGCATAGCCAAAACTCATCGTGATCATATTCATTACACCGCCTTTATTTTTATCCAACGGGGCCAATTGCGGTTTGGGGATATTAGAAAGATCAACCGGCGAACGAACATCCATATGATAACGATGCAAATATTCCCTGAACTCACCGGGGTTTTGTGCAAATGCTTTATAGGCCAGTTTACTCATACCCACATTTGAGCTGTGAGCAAAACATTCCTTCACTGTTAGCACTGGTTTAGGAGAACGTTCTGCATCGTTCACATTTCTTGGACCTACCACCATATGGCCCGCACTGCCCACTTCTACCAGGTCATTCAATTTTGAAGAGCCTTTTTCGAGAACCGCTAAAAGTGTAACCAGCTTTATTGTTGATCCTGGTTCTGTAACACGCAATGCATAATTATCATCTTCCCAATAACTGCCATCGGGCCTTCTGCCCAGGTTGGCAATTGCTTTTATTTTACCTGTTTTTGTTTCCATCACTATGCAGGTACCATATAATGATTCACTTGTTTCCATGGTTTTCAGCAAAGCATTTTCCGCTATATCCTGAATGTTTACATCAAGCGTCGTGAAAATATCTTTTCCATTTTCAGGTTCTATCTGGAAGCCTTCAACCGGGATAGCACCACCGGCTGCATATCTTACCAGGCGTTGTCCCTTTTGACCCGTTAATAGTGTATCATAACTTTTCTCAAGACCCACATTTTGCTTTTTCACTTTTCCATTGCTGGCAATATGCTCACGGGATAGTCCAATCGTTCTGTTAGCCAGTAACCCAAAAGGCGATAACCGTTTGCTGCTTTCCTCCACTATCACACCACTTTTATTTCTTCCTAATTTTACCAACGGGAACTGCCTGAAATTTTTATATTGTTCGAATGATAATTTCTTTTTTAAAGAATAATAACGTCCTTTCTTTTTATACCCTTCCAACAATTCTTTTTTATACTGCGCTGAACTTTTATCGCCAAAATATTGAGACATTGCTATCGCAAATGAATCCACGTTCTCTTTGAATACTTTTCCATTTTTATCCCGTAAACCATCAGCACGAAAATCAAGATAGATATCAAACTCCGGTAATGAAGTGCTCAGCATCTGGCCGTCTTCACTATAGATAGTTCCCCTGTCAGCATCCAGTTCTACGATCCGCTGGTGCATACTGTCGCTCATGTTGCGCCAATGATCGCCCTGAAAACGCTGTATATAAAACGCCTTACCCAATATCAGCATGCACAACACTACCATGCCGATAAAGCATACATAAACTCTCCATAATATGTCGCGTCTTATTTCCATACCCTAAATCCCTAAAAGGACTTTTAGACTCTGATTGTTTGTTAATTCTTTATTATATTGAAAAGTAATTTCATTATTAATTAGAAGCTTTCTCACTCCCCTTTAGGGGCTGGGGGCCTGTTTGGGGGTTTAATACTACCGGCGATTGCACCAACTCTTTTAACCCCAAAGGCTCTACCGCTTTTACCAATTCACTTTGTTTACTGCGAAACATCACTTCACTCTTCACTGTTTTATATTCATGTTGCAGTTCCCTTACTTCTCTTGTTGTACGTCCGATATTCCTAACTGTCTTATCTGCCATGTGTCCATTATAGATATATACAACCGCCAGTAATGTGAGAAACAAAAAGAAAGGCACCTGCTTTACTACCGATTGGTAATTCAGCAATTTTTTCCAATTCTTCTTTGGCCCTTTTACTTTATTTGTTGTTTGTTCATCCATCACGTAATCGGCTTAGGTTGGTTTTTCATTTCTTTGAATGAGCCAATGGCCAATTCAAAGGATATAGACTTTCACTATCTTTTATATTTTAATAATAATTCTCGCCTTCTTCCCTATTTCCACTCCCTACCTCCTACCCGCTCTCTCTCCTCCCGACTCACTACTCACCTCTTCATACCATCATTACCTTTTCCGCCACTCTTAGTCTTGCACTTCTTGATCTTGGGTTTTCTTTCATCTCCTTCTCTGACGGCTGTATAGATTTTTTGGTAATTATTTTCAATTCATTCACATCTTCCTCGTTGATAAAAGGATTCCTTTCCGGTTCATCAAATGAACCACGACGAAAAAAATTTTTAACCAGCCTGTCTTCTAAAGAATGGAAGGTGATGATAGCCGCCCGGCCACCGGGCTTCAGTAGTTTTGGGATTTGCTGCAGCATTTCTTTCAATGCACCTAATTCATCATTCACTTCAATGCGCAACGCCTGGAAAACCTGGGCAAAATATTTATTGGGATTTCCTTTTACCACCTCACGGAGAGCATTTTTAAAAGCATCAATGGTTTTCAGCGATACATGACTGCGGACATCAACAATTTTTTTCGCCAGCGTCTTTGCATTGGTCACTTCGCCATACTGTTCAAACAACTTGTGCAATTGTCCTTCACTGTAAGTCGCTACTACGTCAAACGCTGTGAGCTTTTGGCGTTGGTCCATCCGCATATCCATTTCCGCATCAAAACGGGTGGAGAAGCCACGACCCGCTTCATCAAACTGGTGGCTGCTTACACCCAGGTCAGCCATAATACCATCGACCGCAAAAATTTGATGCAATCGAAGAAACCGGTCAAGGTGGCGAAAATTATGTGGCACAAAAACCATCCTTTCGTCAGCCGGTAAATTTCTTTTGGCATCTTCATCCTGGTCAAAAGCGATCAGTTTTCCATTTGGCCCCAATAGTTCAAGTAGGGCTTTGGAATGACCTCCTCCTCCAAACGTGCAATCAACATAAATGCCTCCCGGTTGAATAGCTAACCCTGCTATTGTTTCCTGGAGAAGAACAGGTATGTGGTAGTTAGCAGTTGGCAAGTTGATTGGTTGATCAGTTAATAAGGGCTTGTCTTTTTTTGATTTCTTGTTCATATCAACTTATTAACCTTTTAACTTATCAACTTATACGCCATTCCCTCCACCTAATACTTTATGCACCATCTTACTTAATACTTCCGGTGAGATTGAATCAAAGAGCTGTTTGTACTTATTACTATCCCAGATTTCTAATTTATCGTCCGCCCAATGCATGACCAGGTCTTTTTGTAATCCTGCATGTTCTTTCAAATGTGGCGGTACCAGCAAACGGCCTGCACTATCCGGCTCTATATAAGCGGCGCCATTTAAAAAAAAACGCCGCACCGGTCTTTCCTCTTCATTAAAATCATTCAAAGTCCTGATCTTCGCCGAAAATGCTTCCCAGTTTTTCAATGTGAATAAGGTGACGCAATTATCCAATCCCCTGTTGAAAACAAAGCGGGTACCTTCATCCTCCGAAAGCTGCTTTTTGAAAGCAGCCGGTAGAAGAAAGCGACCTTTGGGGTCTAAAGTCGCCTGGTATTCGCCGAGGATATCTATCATTATCAGGGTCTTGGGTCAATTTTGTTCTTATTAACACAAAATAACACTTTTTCCCACTTACTGACCAAATTTTGGAGTTTTTATTTTGTCCACACTTTATTTTTCGCTGAAACCTTTTGTAGCAACCGATTTCAGGGTGATCAGCAGAATGAGATGCACATTTATCGTGGATTTCCTGTGGATTATGGTTAATAACCGGTTAATAAGCTCATCACCTATGTGAAATACAAAACCCGGAATATAAAAAAAACAACTACTACCCGTATTTTGCAGTATGTCCATTGCCGGCTATTCAGGAACGCCATTAATTAAAAAATTGGGGATCAAACCTGCCATGAAGATCCTTTTGATCAATCAGCCTGG
>JAKFEJ010000271.1:0-11162 GCA_036675745.1 Chitinophagaceae bacterium
GGAGACATAGAGCCAATAAAATAATCACCATAGAACTTTTTTGGGCCTCCATATTGATGGATCACTTCATAAATAAATTCGGCAGAAAGTTCTGAACTATTACCCCAGTGATGATTGATGCCGCAATTTTCTTTTAATTGCCTGGGAGCGGTGAAGTTGACTCCGGTGATACCGGCGCCAAAACGACCGGGGTTAATGCCCAGCATCAGTTTTCTGGGATTATTATCGTTATAAAATTTTTGAAAGAATGATTTTACTACTTTCATCACCTGCTCATCAGGTTGTGGATGAAGTATGCCAAATCCCTTCGGAAGGAGCGGGGGAGTAAGATGCTTATAAAAGCGAATGAGTTGCTGCGCCAGTGTGGACATCTGCCAAAAATAAAGCTCTCTTTATAGAATAAGAAAGGGCCTTTGGTATAAAAAATATCTTGCCACAGATGACTCAGGCATTTCGCAAAGCAAAGTGCACGGATTTGTCAATTCAAATCTGTGTAATCTGTGGCAAACAAGTGGTTATAATTCTCTTATCCAGATATTACGGAAACTGGTTGGGTTGCCATGATCCTGTAACGCTAATGGTTTTTTATCACTATGTGCTTTATAAGAAGGTTGGCCGATATATTCTGTGCTGCCTTTAATTTCAACATTGTTTTGTACCAGCACCCCATTGTGCAATACCGTAATTCTTGCAGGAGAAGCTAAGGAGCTATCCGCTTTAAATTTCGGAGCAGTAAAAATAATATCATATTCCTGCCATTCACCCGGCTTGAGGGAAGCGTTTACTAAAGGTATGTGCTGCTTATAAATACTTCCTGCCTGCCCATTTGAATAAGTGGTGTTATTATATGAGTCAAGAACCTGCAGCTCATAAACACCCATTAAAAAAATACCGCTGTTACCGCGGCCTTGTCCTTCACCCACAACTTTTGATGGTGTACGCCACTCTACATGCAACTGACAACTGCCAAACCATTTTTTGGTTTGTATACCGCCAGTACCTTTTTCAACCGTCAATGCCCCGTCTTTTTCAACCTTCCATTTGGCAGGGCTACCATCTTTTTCCGTTTGCCATTGCGACAGGTCTTTTCCATTAAACAAGACAATTGCATCGGAAGGCGGTTTATTCCCAATAACGGGTGTAATTATTTTCGGAACCGGTTCCCATACTTCCGTTGCTTTCGGGTCGCCGTCCTGGCCAAATGCAATGGTTGATACAAGATTTGCAATTAAAATCCCTGCAATGACTTTATTATTCATAAGAACATTTTTTTAAGCATTAAATGTAATGAATAATAAGTTAAGATTATCAATTTACGGCTGATCCGGCAATGCTTAGATTGCATTATAATTGAGCCGGATCATATATTTATTAAAATGGCAACCACCCTTTAAGTATTGAATGCTTTCTTCTATCTTGGGATGAAATAAACTTTCAACCAAAACAAAAAAATTAAAGCATGGAAACTACCGAACAACATCTTTTTGCCGATCCGGAATACCATTTAGTTCAGGCCAGTGGTGGCAAACGCTTCGCCAACTATATTATTGATCTCCTTGTTTTCTACGCTTTAGTTTTTACAACAGGTGTTATCATTGCCATAGTAAACCCGGTAGCGATAGATTCATTTAATGAGGAGGATAACGGCCTTAATTTACTGGATCGTTTTATAACGCTTGTCCTGTATGGCTTGTATATGTTTGCGATTGAGGCTATTTTTAAAGGCAAATCATTGGGGAAGTTGATAACCGGTACCCGTGCGGTAAATGAGGATGGCAGCAATGTTTCCCCTAAGGCGGCGCTTCTTCGCGGACTTAGCCGTGCCGTGCCTTTTAATATATTCAGCGCATTAGGAACCCCTGCTTATCCATGGCATGATAAATGGACAAAAACGTATGTAATTGATGAAAAAGAATCAAACAGGCCAGCAGATGCGTAAATGATTTTAAAAGTGGCATAAAAAAATCTTCTTTTTACCGGGAAGATTTTTTTATGCAATTATTTTAACCAGGGCGTCGCATTCAGGCATTTCGTTTTTTTATACAAGCAGAGACCTAGTGGGATAGTCACCATTTTTTTAATATTCTTTCATAACAATCACAAATTTCCTTAGCGAAAAGAAAACCAGTTAGGGTAAACACTGTACATCCATTTTTCTTCGACTATGAATTTCATAAGAGATAATAAAACATTTTGGTAGTACCGGGGGTTATATTACACCACGAACACATCGTATTACTGATGGCTATTAATAAAACAAGCCCGGTTTGTAATATCTTGCCGGGCTTACTTTCAAAATTTATGATAAAGCATATTATTTTTTCCCTTTTTATATTTTGTTGCCTTTTTAGTAAAGGCCAAACTCTTCAAATTGTACCAAGAGCAGGGTTTCAATATCACGGTCTTTCTTATATCTCAAAAGACGAACCCCATCCCTCAGATTTTAAAAAGGGCATTCCAGAATTTGTAGTCACCATTGGAGCAGACGTAAAATATAAGACAAAACATCTAACGCATGTGCTAAGTCTGCAAAGTATTGCGTTGGGCCCTTCTTTTTCCTTTACAAACATTTACCTGGATAAAAGAATCGTTCCTTCCTTTGGGGGACACCGCAGGTCTGAGTCAATTGATCATCCTATACTCAGCTATGGCCTGGAAAGGGAAGGCCATGGAAGCAAGCGGCTTAAATTTAATTATTCGGTACAGGCCGGTATCGGTTTTAATAAAAGCAGGGAGGCGTATGACAGCATTTTGCCTCCTGACTCTTATGGTGAGCAAATAGGGGATAATTATAAGCATTTTACAATCCGCTACAACCGTTCAGGTATGGGTATCTTCTTGTCAGGTAAAGCAGGAGTCAGTTTTTATAATAAAAGAAAAAAGAGCTTTCTTAGTCTCCAGGCTTTTTGGCACCAGGGATTAAAAAAGATGGCCGAATATGATATTCACTACCAATATGGGTATTTCAGTTATCCTCAGTACCGACGAGACGAGCAGGTTAAACTAAAAACAAGAGGAACTGTTTTTGGAGTAACTATGGGTGTGCCAATACGTATTTTGAAGTAGGACTTAAAATTGAAATAGCTGATGATGATGCTTTAACTTGTTTGAAAAATTGACAAATTAAAATAGTATACAGCAGTCAAACAGGTTTCTATTTTTCGCCTATCTTTCCCGTAATTAAATTTGTTTGCATGAAACCACAATGGTTGATATTAGCGGCTCCTTTTATTTTTGCAGGCTGTAATAACAGCAATGAAGCAACTCTTTCCGAATTTAAAGCTATAGAAGTGAACTATACACCCACAAAAAAAGATACTACTGTTAGAGACAATTATTTTGGTACAGAGGTAGCCGATCCTTATCGCTGGCTTGAAAATGATACCAGTGCTGAAACAGCCGGCTGGGTACAGCAACAGGTAAAATTGACAAAAGACTACCTTGAAAAAATTCCTTTCCGAAATGCTATCCGTAAGCGTTATGAAAATTTATTTAATTATGAAAAATATTCTGTTCCGTTTAAGGAAGGCAATTATACTTACTACTATAAGAATACCGGCTTACAAAATCAAAGCGTAGTATATCGAGAGGCTATTGGAAGTACTGAGGCGGAAGTTTTTTTAGATCCGAATACCTTTAGCAAAGATGGTACTACCTCGCTGGCAGGCATGAGTTTTACAAAAGATGGCTCAATGGCTGCTTACCAGGTCTCCGAAGGTGGTAGCGACTGGCAGAAAATGATTGTGATAAATACAACTGATAAAAAACAACTGGGCGATACAATGCAGGATATAAAATTCAGCGGTGCCAGTTGGAAAGGAAATGATGGGTTTTATTACAGCACTTATGACAGACCCAAAGACGGCAGTTTCCTTGCAGGTAAAACTGATCAGCATAAAATATATTATCATAAACTGGGTACGTTACAAACGGAAGATAAGCTCATATTCGGCGATAAAATAAAGCGTCGCTACATTGGTGCTTATGTAAGTGAAAATCAGAAATGGCTCATTATCAGCGCAGCCAATGCAACCTATGGAAATGAATTATATCTCCAGGATCTTACAAAGCTCAACGCACCCATAATACCATTGGTAACAGGTATGAAAAACCAATATGGAATTATTGATGCAGACGATCATTTCTTTTATATTCAAACGGATGAAAATGCTCCTAACGGCAAGGTGGTTACAGCGCCTGTTGCCGACCCAAAAAAGGCTAACTGGAAAACATTGATAGATACCAGGCCTGAAGTGCTGACTGCTTCTACCGGCGGCGGCTATTTATTTTGTTCTTATTTAAAAGACGCGGTAAGTAAAATTTACCAGTATGATATGGCTGGTAAGCTGATCAGGGAAATACAATTGCCCGGATTGGGCTCTGCTGATGGTTTTTATACAAAAAAGGAAGAAAAAGAATTGTATTACACTTTTGCTTCCTATATCAATCCAGGCACTATCTATAAGTTAGATATCGCTGGTGGAAAAACGGAATTGTATAAACAATCAAAAGTGCAGTTCAAACCGGAAGATTATGAAAGCAAGCAGGTATTTTATCCTTCAAAAGATGGTACAAAAATTCCGATGATCATTACTTATAAAAAAGGGATGGAACTGAACGGGAAAAATCCATGTCTTTTATATGGCTATGGTGGTTTTAGTGTAAGCCTGACTCCATACTTCAGTACATCTGGTATTATTTTATTAGAGAATGGCGGCATCTATGCGGTAGCCAACTTGCGGGGCGGGGGTGAGTATGGAGAAGATTGGCACCAGCAGGGAATCAAAACAAAAAAGCAAAATGTATTTGATGATTTTATGGCTGCTGCCCAATATTTAAAAGACAATAAATATACTTCTACTGAATGGCTTGCCATTGAAGGAGGTTCGAATGGCGGATTATTGGTAGGGGCTTGTATCACTCAAAAGCCGGATATATGTAAAGTAGCTTTTCCTGCAGTAGGGGTTTTGGATATGCTGCGTTATCATAAGTTTACTGCTGGTGCAGGCTGGGCCTACGATTACGGCACATCAGAAGAAAGTAAAGAAATGTTCGATTATCTCTATCAGTATTCGCCCTTGCATAATGTAAAGGAAATTGCTTATCCAGCTACGCTTATAACAACGGCTGATCATGACGACAGGGTCGTACCTGCTCATAGCTTTAAGTTTGCCGCTACCTTACAGGAAAAACATAAAGGTGAAAATCCTGTTTTAATAAGCATAGAAACCAAAGCGGGGCATGGAGCTGGCCGTAGTACGCAACAATTGATCGAAGAACAGGCTAATAAGTGGAGCTTTATGTTTTATAATATGGGAGTGCAACCAGGGTATTAAATTGGTCACCCACTTTTTCCGGGTTCTACCTTTGTAAAAGCGAAAGTATCAGCGCAACCTGCAAATGTTTAAATAACTATTTTTTCCTGATCTTAGTATTCTTAATTGTTTTCAGGTAAGGCGGCCTCTCACCCGATAGTGAAAACTGATTGCTGAGTTTATCAGCTTTCCATTTTTTTAAAAGACGATCTTCCAGTTCTTTAATGATACGGGTTCTGTCCGGGTTCTTTTCAGCTTCTTTCATGCATGTGGATTTTGGTAGTAAGGAAGGGGCGGAGTGTTAAAACATCCCCAAGATAAGCTTTAATTCCTCATTCACAAAGCTGAATCGTTTCTGTTGATTGGGTACTGAACTGGATCTTATTTACTTTTTTAGCTTTATTATAATACAGGATCAATATGCCATAGGCAGTAGTAAAAGCATCCCAGTTGGTGTCTTTTATTTTTGGATGGCCCAGCCATTTAAAAAGATTGCCCCTGCTTGCACCCATCAGCGGAATAGATAGTTTGCCTTTGAATTTGGGGCCAATTTCAACATAGTCCCTGGCGGTATAAAAATAAATATCGCGGTCTTTAAAGAAAACACCACCGCCACATTTAGCTGTTGTGGCTTCAGCTTCAGCACTGGTAAAACAGGGGAGTTTTTGTTTTATCTGGCCGACAGTAGCTGTAGACCGTACATCATTTACTTTACCGTCAAGTATATCAACTGTAAATGTGGGGCATTTAATGGTAGTTTTTAATTGAGCACGGACGGTTACCACCAGGATAATGCAGGTAACGGAAAGAATGATTTTTTTCATTTGTTTATTTTTTATTGTTTTTTAGCCAAATGGATCCGATAGCTATCGAATTCGCCAAATAATCATCACGGTCGGTGATCAGCAATATCATGGCCATTTCATGTATATATTTTTTATTGTCCGCCCGGTTGATCCGGTGGCAGGTTTAAAATAAATAAGCAGAGTTACCTATAGAGTATGTGTATGCTCTGAAAACAAGCAAATTCCTTGCTAAAAAATGTCAACTGCACTGCGGTTTGTTGTTTTTATTCTTTTTTTTGAGGCAATTTCATTATTGGCGGTTTTTAGCGAAGGAATATTCCGCTTCATTTTATTTTTCTTATTTTCAACATCGTTAAAAAAGACTATGTACAGGAAAAAACCCGATGTAGATATTATCAAAGATTTGCTGGAATTGACGCTGGTAGCTTATCCGGCTTCCACGTTCATTAAAAGCCTTGCATTTCAGTATGAAGAAAGGGGAGGACTTAGTAAAAAACAATTGGAAGGTCTGTATAAAAAAGCGGGTAAAGTGAATACAATACCTGCTAACAAGCTGGCGACCTTAGAGGCAGTGATCTTAAAAAGGCCAAACCGGTATAAATCAGCTTTGCCGGAGAATACACCACTTTATACAAAAGATATACGGGCAGGGGAGTTAATGACAGCTATTTTGGAAAAATATCCACAGCATAAAAGAGTATTATTTTTTAAAACAAAATATGATAATAACGAATTGCTTTCTTCAGCAGAAATAACTGAACTGGAAAGATTTTATAAACTGCTGAGATAATATAATTAGTGAGAATATTACCGCTTTACATTTTCTTCATACATTTTTATCCAATCTTTCACTGAAATTTTTTTTATCAGTTCTCCTATCAGTTTGTAAGGGATATGTTCCGGTTTTTTAAAGCGGATACAGCTTTTACCCATATCTAATTTGGCGGAACTATGTTTGGGATATTCTGTAGTAAACCATTTTAGCAATTCAGGGTTTGCATAAATACCCATGTGATAGAAAGCAATAAAGTTTTTTTGCGAAGCCATGCCGGCGAATGGCAATGGAAGTTTTGGATCGCAATGATAACCGGCAGGATAGATCTCATGCGGCACCACATAACCAAGCATGCCATACGACATTGTCTCTTTAAAACCTTTCGGCAGGTTCTTTAAAACAGTATTCCGTAGCTGGGTAATAGCTTCTTTACGGTCTGCCGGTAATTCTTTGATGTATTGTTCCGGGGTTGTGGCCTTGGATATCATAAAGAATTTTGGCTAAAAATAACTTTTTTTAAGATCATCTTAAAAGACCAAAAAGCTTATGTTGCCGGTTTCCGGTTACCAGTTGCTCAAAACCGAAAAATGCTTTACAGTTTAAGTAACCGGAAACCAGAAACTGGTAACTGGGAACTATACGACATTGAATCGTTAACATGACACTACTTATAATTTTGCAACATTCCTGGTTCCAGCTACTATTGATGTTAATAATCTTCCCTTTGGCAGTTCGCTGGATGAGTAATACAGTTTTAATGTATTATCCTTGCCCTTTCTCAAACTCAGGATATCCTTCACTTTACAACTAATGCGGGAAGCTGCATCTGATACATCAGAAAATTTCCATTCTTTCAATACTTTATCCTGTGCATCTTTGATGGTAATGGTTCTGCTTTTACCCACACGGCCACAATGATGATACCTCACTGACAATTGATCATTATCGGCTGCCTTATCCAGGTTCAATGTTTTGACAGCATTCATATCGCTGCCATACTGTTGTAATACAATTTTGTTGTTAAGATATATTTCAAAACCTTCGCCGCCACCATTGCCGGTGGAGAATGAAAACAGGACTGCGCATAAAGCAACCCCCGCGAGTCTTTTAATGGCTTTCGCCTTACTGATAATTGCTAACATAAAATAGTTTTTAAATTGATGAATAAAAGAAGATGTCGTGCAACATCCATATCCATCACAAAAAAACCACAAGATGAAACAGGAGAATAATTTGTTTGACAAAAGGAGGCGGATGCTTGATGTATTGCCGTAAAACAGAATGAAGGATTGTTTCTGTTTATTGCATTACTTTAGCTAAACCAAGTTTTAATTATATGGAAGCAACAAAAGAACTCCGGTTGGCGGTATTAATTGATGCAGATAATATTCCTTATTCCAACGTAAAGGAAATGATGGAAGAAATCGCCAAATACGGAACGCCAACTTTTAAACGTATATATGCTGATTGGACAAAGCCTCATGTAGCAGGATGGAAAAATGTATTGTTGGAAAACGCTATAACTCCTATTCAGCAATACAGCTATACTTCCGGAAAAAACGCCACCGATTCCGCTATGATCATTGATGCCATGGATATATTGTACACCGGCAGGGTAGATGGGTTTTGTATCGTATCAAGTGATAGTGACTTTACAAGAATAGCAACAAGGTTAAGAGAGGCGGGGATGAAAGTATTTGGTATTGGTGAAAAGAAAACGCCTTTACCTTTTATTTCGGCTTGTGATAAATTTATTTATTTAGAAATATTGAAAGCGCCACCCGAAACAGCAAAAAGACCCTTACCGTCCAAAGATGCTAAACCGGAGTCCCAGGAAAATGAGGTTATCCGGGCTGTTGATAAAGGGCTTATCAGGCTGATAGCCGATAGTATCAATGATATCGCTGATGAAGACGGCTGGGCTTTTCTGGGAAACCTGGGGACGTTATTACTCAAAAAGAAACCCGATTTTGATTCAAGGAATTATGGCTATGTGAAATTGCTGCCTTTAATTAAAAGTATCAATCAGTTCCAGATCGATGAACGTAAATCGGGGAAAGCCAATATTAAGCATGTGTATGTGCGGACGAAATAATTTATAAATACAAGTTATTTAAAGCTTGCTACTGCTTCAACAGTTTTATTGATATCTTCTGCAGAAAGCGCATTATTCAGAAACCAACTTTCAAATGCGGAAGGCGGTAAATAGATTCCTGCCTGCAACATATGATGAAAAAATAAACGGAACCTATCCTGCTCACTTCTTGCCGAACTTGCAAAATCAATAACAGGTTCTTTAGTAAAATGAACGCTGATCATGCTGCCAAGTTGATTGATCTGCACCGGAATTTTGTTGTTTTCAAAAACTTCCGACATTCTTTTTTTCAAGAGCACTGTTTTTTCATTCAACTCTGTATAAATAGAAGGATTGTTTTTTAATTCATTTAATAAAGTATAACCTGCGATCATCGCTACCGGGTTACCACTTAATGTTCCGGCCTGGTACACGTTGCCCAAAGGCGCTATGCATTCCATGATCTCTTTTTTGCCGCCAAATGCTCCTACAGGTAACCCGGCGCCGATCACTTTGCCATAAGTTACCAGGTCGGCGTCAATGTTCAATGTTTGCTGTGCACCTCCTGCTGACAAACGAAAGCCTGTCATTACTTCATCAAATATCAATATAATATTTTCACGGGTACAGAGGCTGCGTAATCCTTCAAGGAAACCAGCTTGAGGGAGAATGCAGCCCATATTGCCAGCAACAGGTTCGATAATAATAGCAGCGATCTCATTTTTATTTTGTTCAACTATTTTTTCTACCGCTGTAAGATCATTGTAAGGAGCCGTTAATGTATCATTCGCAACTGCTTCCGGAATGCCCGGTACATGTTGTATGCCTAACGTTGCAGCGCCGCTTCCAGCTTTTATCAGGAATGCATCAGCATGACCATGATAGCATCCTTCAAATTTGATGAATTTATTTTTGCCGGTATATCCTCTTGCCAAACGAATAGCACTCATGCAAGCTTCGGTGCCGCTGCTCACCATTCGAATAAGATCAATATTTGGCGCCATGCTTTTTATCAACTCAGCCATCTGTATTTCCAGTTCTGTTGGCGCACCAAAAGAAGTCCCGTCCAATACTTTTTCCTGTATGGCTTTTATTACAGGCTCATATGCATGACCCAATATCAATGGCCCCCAGCTTGCGATATAATCAATATACCGGTTGCCATCCGCATCATACAAATAAGCACCTTTTGCTTTACTAATAAAAATGGGAGTACCGCCAACACTTTTAAAAGCTCTTACCGGTGAGTTGACACCACCGGGAATGGATTGTTGTGCACGGGAGAAAAGAGACTGGCTGTTTTTGTACATAATAGAGTTATGAGTTCTGAGTTACGGGTTATGAGAGGCCTCAAGACTGTAGTCAGATTAAGAAATCAATTTCACCGCTTGTTTTGCAAAATACGTAGCGATTAAATCGGCACCGGCTCTTTTAATAGAAGTCAGGCTTTCAATAATGGCTTTGTCTTCGTTGATCCATCCTTTTTCCGCCGCTGCTTTTATCATGGCATATTCGCCGCTGACATGATATGCGCTAACGGGTACCGTTACTGCATTTTTTACTTCGCGGATAATATCAAGATAAGCCATAGCTGGTTTTACCATTACTATATCAGCTCCTTCTTCTACATCCATTAATGTTTCCTTGATAGCTTCTTTGCGATTGGCAAAATCCATCTGGTAGGTTTTTTTATCACCAAATCCCGGTGCACTGTCCAATGCATCCCTGAACGGGCCATAAAAACAAGAAGCGTATTTAGCACTATAACTCATGATGCCGGTTTTTGTAAAACCGTTTTCTTCCAATGCTTTTCTTATCGCACCGATGCGTCCATCCATCATATCGCTGGGAGCCACAAAGTCAGCCCCTGCCTTTGCATGACTTACACTCATCCTGGCTAAAGCTTCCACCGTTTCATCATTAATGATCTCGCCATCCTTTACAATACCATCATGTCCATAAGTGGAGTAGGGATCAAGGGCAACATCCGTCATCACGAGCATTTCAGGGGCTGCATCTTTAATGGCTTTAATGCTTCGCTGCATCAGGCCATTGGGATTCCATGCTTCTTTACCTGTATTGTCTTTCTCTTCATCTTTACATTTTATAAACAGCAACACAGATTTTATACCCAGGTTCCATAATTCTTTTACTTCTTTTATTGTAAAATCAATACTATTCCGGTAATAGCC
>JAKFEJ010000060.1:0-11150 GCA_036675745.1 Chitinophagaceae bacterium
CGGAAAATGGAACGGCCCATAGTTGTTCGAGCAATTGGTGATCAGCACCGGCAGACCATAGGTGCGCTGCCAGGCCCGCACCAGATGATCCGAACTGGCCTTGGAAGCCGAATAGGGCGAGCTAGGCGCATAAGGTGTGGTCTCGGTGAACAGATCGTCCGTGCCTTCCAGGTCGCCATAGACCTCGTCGGTGGAAATATGGTGAAAGCGGAAAGCCGCCCTCTCCTCTTCCGGCAGCCCGCTCCAATAACGGCGGGTTGCCTCCAGCAGACTATAGGTGCCGACGATATTGGTCTGGATGAAATCCGCCGGGCCGTCGATGGAACGGTCCACATGGGATTCGGCCGCCAGGTGCATCACCGCCGTCGGCTTGAACTCGGCAAACACCGCATCCAGTGCTGCACCATCGCAGATATCCACTTGATAGAAATGGTAGCGAGGTGAATCGGCTACCGAAGTCAGCGACTCCAGGTTGCCGGCATAGGTCAGCTTGTCGAGGTTGGCAACCTCGCTAGCGGTATTTTCAATAAGGTGGCGAACCACAGCGGAGCCGATAAAGCCGGCGCCGCCGGTTACCAGAATGCGAGAATTCATAACGTACTCATCTTATTTGCTAGGGTACCAACGGGTCAGCAGCTCTTCGTACTCACGCAATACCTGTGGCCAGGTAAAACGCTCATGAAAGCGTGCCAGGCTTGCGGCTTTCATCTGCTGCACAGCCGTGTCGTCCGCCAACAGATTATCGAACGCAGCAGCGCAGGCTGCTTCATCCTTGAAGTAGGCAGCATCAGGGCCTGCCACCCAGCGGTTGAAATGGTTGTCATGAGCTATTACCGCGCATCCTGCACCCAATCCTTCAACCAGCGAGGGGTTGGTGCCGCCGACACGATGCCCATGCAAATAAAAACGGCTAAAGAAACGAAGCGCCTGAACAATGGAGGCCTCATAAATCGCGCCGGGGAAGATCACCTCATCGCTTGCAACATCCATCACTTGGCGGTGGAAGATATTATCTTGTGGGGTGAAGTTACCGAGAACTACCAACTTATGACTACGCCGAGTCTTGCTGAAAGCGCGGACCATCTCCAGGAAGGAGTTTTCCGGTTCGGGCCGCGCAATAATCACAGAATATTTATGAGGCTCAATACCATAGGGCGCAAGCAAACTAGCATCTGCACTCGCTACCTCATCACCGCCATAAGGGATCATGGTGATCTTGTCTGCACGCACACGCGTAGCTAGATGCTCCTTAATCTTCGGATGGTCTGCGACCAGATGATTGCCTATCCAGCATCCGGCTCGTTCGTTCAACCAAAACCAGGTTTTGGCGATAAACCCCCATTTGTCACGGCGCCACTCAATGCCATCCATGTTAATGACATTGGTTTGCCCTTTGACACGTTGCATCAAATTGAAAATTGCAGTGTTGTAACCCAGAGTAAGAAAAAGACCTGACTCCGAGAGAGCGCGCTTGGTCGCCTTCCAGTCGAATATTACAGTGCCTGCGGCACCGCCTCGGCTTACAGGAATATGAATACGCCGCACGCCTTGCCAGTCACTTTCCCAGCAAGCACCTTCACCATCCTCCTGACAAAACACGGTTACCGACCAGCCCTGAGCGGTAAGAAACAAAGCAAGCTTTTCAGCAAACGTTTCAAAACCGCCGTGCTGAGCTGGAATACCTCTAATCCCTAAAATAAAAACATTCAACATTTCACCCCTCTAAATCGTGTCAGAAAAAAAAGTGCGAACAACGCAGCTAGATCTGTTATGGCAAAGTTAAAAAACGAGAAAACGGAAAACGAAAAAAAATAAAGGAACGCATAGAAAAAGCTAGAAACGCCCTTGTAAATGAAATACCAAATATACAAAAAGAAAAGAATAACACCCAAAAAACCAACATCAATATAAAAAGAATAAAAAAGACTAAACCCCGAATAGTAGAGCCATTCTTTTCTTATAGGATCAAAATACGTTAAAAACCCACTACCGAAAAAATCAACCCCCTCATAAATTAACTGCCCAATAGGCGCCAATCGGTGCGCCCCTATTTCCGAAAACCGGGTTTCATAAGCATTTTGAAGTACGAATAGAAAAACCTGAGCTTCCTCTATCAGTCGCTCAAGCATTAAAAAAATTAAGATCGCTCCTCCAGCAATAACTATGGGCATAAACAACACCTTCACGCCCCCGAGTCTTCTTAAACCCGCACAAATCAGCAGCAAAGAAACCACCAACAAGAAAAGGAGATGAGAAGCCTTTGAGTTTGTTAAATAGACCACTACAGCCGTCAACAACAACAGCAACAGTCGAGTAGATCTTTTCTGATTAGTCGCGAAAGCAGCGATATTTAGCAGCGTACAAAAAAAAGCAAGTGTAGCATCCGACGCCAGATAGAACGTCCCGGAGACGGTATCCTCAATAGATACAACAGTCTTCGACAAGGAAACGATCTCAGCCGAATAGCTAACCTGTAACACACACACAAGAATCTGAACAAATAAAAAAACCGAACAGAAAAAGAAAAATCTATCTGGGTTAAATCTATATCTTTCAAGAAAAGCATTGACTACAAAAATCACCAAAAAAACACAGGAAAAATAATAACTATAAACAACATACCCCACTATCGAACTATCACCTAAAAAGCCAAGCACATAAAAGCAGATCAAAACAAAAAACAGGAACAGACTTTCAGCTCTAACAGCAAAGACCCGCGGCCGGCCCAAGCAAAGATAAAAAAACAAAAGCAAAAGAGCTACTATGTTTGTCTCGGTAATACTCAAAATACCAAAAAACTGAAAAACAAACCCAACAACATAAACAAGAAGAATAAATGACGCCAAAAAAAAGCTGTCCAATCTTATTTTAACTGCCTCTCCCCTTATCATCACTCGCTCCAAAAACCCAACCTAATTAAACTCTATACTTTATAACTTTCGCAGGACATCCCGCCACCACGGAATTAGGTAATACACTCTTATTGACCACAGCCCCTGCAGCAATAACTGCACCATCCCCAATCGTAACTCCATCCAAAATCGTGACCGACGCACCAATCCAAACGTTATTGCCAATGACAATACCTTTCCTTGTAACCCCTTGATCTTTTATCTGTAAATCCAATCTTGAAAAATTATGATTCTCTGAGAGAATCTTTACAAAAGGGCCAACAATTACATCCTCCCCAATATAAACGCCACCTTGAGCGTTTATGAAATTGAAATGTCCCAATCCGCTATTTGATCCGATCACTAAACCTTCGCCCAAATCACTGAAAACACCTGTACAGCGTATGTACGTGCTATCCGGAATAGAAACACCACTCCCAAGCACTATACCTTTTCTCGACAGCGCATCTATCACAACTTTATCACCAACGGTACAGCCTCTTCCAATTGAAAGTTTAGACTTAAACCTGATCGTTACTCCGCTTCCTAAAAAAAAGGGAAAGCCACTTTTTTTTAAACGCATTGAAACTAAAGCACCGCGAACAGCCATTACCAACCGTACAATCAAAAGCTCAACGATCAAATTAACATCAAAATCTTTGTCCAAATTGTAATCGGGGTTCCTCTTAACCTTTCTGATGAGCCATTGAGTAAATTTACGAGCATTCTCTTTCATCAAAAACCTTACCCAGCATGTATGAAGATTTATATTTCCACGTAAATTCTTCGGGGAGCAAATTATTTATTAATTTTTTACATTGTAGCGCAACACCAAAAAATGAAACAAAGTTACCTCTATCACAAATAAAAATATCCTCACCATTATGATAAGAAGAAATCTCCCCGACCGCAGTCGAGACAACAGGTTTATTCGCCGCCATATACTCGTAGAACTTTATCGGGTCGCCACCGTGCTGATTATTTACATCATATGGAATAAAGCAGACATCCGCATTACAAATATATGAAGGCAGTTCTTCATACTTGATATCCCCAAGAAAAACCACATTACGACAATCGACAAGCGCTTCTTTAATTCCTTTTTTTAATATTTTACCCAACAACAAAAACGTACACTCAACATATGCTTTAGAAAGTTCGCGAACCAGCTGAACATCAAATAGATCCTGCATTTTTCCAGCATAAACAGCTACAGGTCTTGTTGCGCTTTTAAAAAAAGCCGGCATCACTTTGCTGCCTTGGAACCTATCAAAGTCAACGCCATTGGCTAAAAACTCTACATTCCTTGCTTCTTTAGCATTGAAAAAATCAACAGAATCAATAGAGTTGAAATACACTGAATCGTAAGATTTTATTATCTGCTTATAGGTTTCTCTGAGCTTATCTTTTTGACGACTGTAGGTAGGGTGTTTGCACAGATTATCAACCCCATCAAAAATCCTAAACTTTGGAGAAAGGGCTTTGCACAAATCAAATGTTAGAGGTGAAGACTCATACGTCACATAATCTTTCACGCCAAGGTAATCCAGTGCCAATTTAATTGATTTATAGTTCTTAGCATATAAATCAATGATAAATCCTTTACCCTTTAGAATAGCCCCCAAAAAACTGTAATCGATAATATCAATACAAAAAAACTTGTCAGTTACCTTTGTGATAAATACACCATGCTTATTATAAATAAGCTCACCTGATGCCTTCAGTGGCTTGCGACCGAGCAGTAGTTCACCTAAAAGCGTCGGCCTATTTACTATTATGGTTTTTTCGATTTTTTTATGAACTGCAAAATGTGCATATAGGTGCGAGTCTCTAGTCCGAAAACCCTCGATTTGCGCCACTTTAAGATCATGAAAAGGAATGCAGACTATATCCATAAAATCAATACTCAAAGTACTGTCTGTTATTTAAGACGACCACATGCTAATTACGATCTTCACTTCCGCTCTAATCAGCTATAGAACTCTAGAGAAAACCCGAGTCATCCCGCTCTTCTAAATAAAAATGTTTGACGCCCAAGCCATGCCAAAATATCAATTTCTAATTCTTGATCTGTGGCCCACACAAGATTTTATAACGACCTTGCACTAACCAGATTGGCCTTTATAAAGCAGGCAATAGTGTTTCTAAAAGCCACAAGCCCAGCTAGTAAAACACCAAGCCACCCAACAATAAATAACACTGGAAAATCTTTACCATTCAGCGTAAACCCAATTGTCAAAGCCAAACATACCAGTGTAAGACTATATAATCTCAGTCGTGGAATCTTCCTCCATACTATGCATGAAAATTCTGTGCGGAGGAAAAAGAAAACCCAGAAAGCTATGGCTGTCGAAACAGCTGCACCAGCTGCCCCATAAATCGGTACTAGAAAATAATTTCCGATGACACTTACTAACACAGCAATAACGGAGGCGGCCATTGAGTAAGCACTTTTCCGAGTGACCCCAATTCCGACTACCGTTGTTTCGGAAAGCGTATAAAATAATGGATAGGCCATGCATGCCACCAAAATATACTGCACTTCATTGTATCTTTCAGGAAGTATGTAGGTAATGATCCAAGAAAAAAGACCTGCTAATGCAAAAAGGGCAACAACAGCAGCAAGCACATATTCAGTTACTTCATTAAGTTTTTCTTCGTCAACACCTTCGGCTACCCACTTGTAAACTATAGGAGCCCACACCGTAGAAAAGACACTCTGTAAAATTATTGCTACAGCTGCAAAGCTAGCCGCAACTGAAAAAACCCCCAGCTCTTCAAATGTTGAATAATGGCGAAGGAACAGTTTGTCCATCGCTGTCATACCCCAGAATGCCAATCCTCCCAAGATCAGTGGGAACCCGAACCGAAGTAAAGCTATAAACTTATCCTTATCAATTTCTTGCCTCAATGCCAAAAACCACTCCCTCCGAGTATTCCAGCCATACACCAAGACCACCGCAACAATCGATATTGTATGGGCAATCACCAGATGGAGAAGATCGAAATCGAATGCTAGTAAAAAATAAGCTCCGATTACGGAGAGAAACAAGACTTTTGGTAACAGTTGGCTCATCGAAAAAGCCATCCCTCTTTCCTGCATTCGTAATATCAAAGATAGAAATCGCGAAACGAATGCAGCCAGGATACATGACGCAACCAGGATACTGATTAGGGTACTCTCTACAGAGAAAAGTGCTTTGGAAATAAAACCTGGATTGACCATACAAAGGAGTAAAGCCAGAGTGATCAGTAGAAGCCCCGGGAGTAAAGATGCTTTAAGCAGTGCAGACTTACTCTCTGTCTCATGATACTCACGCACATAGGCCTGATCTAACCCAAGGCTAAAGAGCAGGATACAAAAGCTGGTAACGACCTGAAGCATTGCTATTCGGCCAATATCCTCAACCGAATAGAACCAAGTGATGGTCGGTAGTGTAATTAATCCTAATGCAGCACCACCGATTGGCCCGACAGCAAAAGCAGCAATTTCTCTAGCTTTCAAGCGTAAAACTCGATTAATGATTGAATGACGTGACTTCTGTCGGCCTCCTGCATACCAAACCAAATTGGCAACCTAACCAATCGCTCACTTTCTTGGGAAGTATAGATATCTTCCCCATTGAATCGGCTGAACTTAGGGCCGGCAGTCGCGGAGTGAAGTGGAACATAGTGAAAAACAGCCATTACATCCAGCATTTTAAAATGGCGCAGCAAAGCAGTACGCTCTTCAAGATCAAAAACCTTGAGGTAAAACATATGTCCATTATGAACACAGTCTTCGGGAACGAATGGGAGAATTATTTTATTTTCTGCGGCCAATGGTTGCAGAGACCTATTATAAGCCGCCCAAGTCAGCAAACGGTTGACGTTAATTTCTTGAGCTTTTTCCAGTTGCCCCCAGAGGAACGCAGCTTGGACTTCGCAAGGCAGATAACTGCTGCCAACATCAACCCAACTGTATTTATCGACCATACCGCGGAAGAACTGACTACGGTTGGTACCCTTTTCGCGAATTATCTCAGCGCGATTTATAAAGCGCTCATCGTTAATTATCAGCAGACCACCTTCGCCAGCACTGGTGTAATTCTTGGTTTCATGGAAGCTGTACGCACCCATGTGACCAATACTCCCCAGCGGACGCCCCTTATAGGTTGACATCATACCTTGTGCGGCGTCTTCAACAACAAAGAGCTGGTAACGCTTGGCGATGGCCATAATAGTATCCATCTCACAGGCGACGCCTGCATAGTGGACAGGGACGATGGCTTTCGTTTTGGGAGTAATGGCTGCTTCGATGAGACGCTCGTCGATATTCATGGTGTCCGGGCGAATATCCACGAAAACGATCTTAGCACCACGTAGGACAAATGCATTTGCCGTGCTGACAAAGGTATAGCTGGGCATGATGACTTCATCACCCGGCTGCACATCAATCAGCAGTGCGGCCATCTCCAGTGCATGAGTACATGACGGGGTTAGCAATGCTTTTTTGCATGAGAGTTTGTCTTCAAACCATGCCTGGCAACGTTTGCTAAAAGGGCCATCACCAGATATCTTTTCGCTGCGCATAGCAGCCAATACATATTGGTCTTCATTTCCGGTATATGGCGGCTTATTAAACGGAATCATTTTTTATCTCTTCTAAAAATTTTCTTTCAAGATCCAGTAGATCTTTTTTTCGCTCTTTTACTCTTCGCGCAGGGTTACCGACATAGACCCCCCATGGTTCTGTACTTTTACTGACCAATGTCATTGCACCAACAGAACAACCTTCTGCAACCTCAACGCCAGGAAAAACAATTGAACCAGCACCGACAATAACGTGCCGTCCCAACGTTACAGAACGTTTGCTTTCATTCTTATATTCAGCAGGAACTGTAGGATTTGTTAAAGTACGTCCCGAATAATCGTCTGACTGGCTAAATACTTGGACCTGATATGCTAAACCCGCGAAATCATCTATGCATATTCCCTTTTCCCCTCCTGCTAAAAGGCAAAAAGGAGCTATATGAACATATTTTCCAATTCTGACTTTTCCTGAAACAACACAGAAATCATCAATCCGGGAATTATCTCCAATCTCAATCTGTTCCGCATTATAGATACTGGCTTTATCGCTGATTTTTACATTTTTCCCGAGACGTTTGAAGCCCATGCTTATGAGCTTCTCTTCAGTGTAGTAGGCCAAAGTTATCCCTCAAATATGTTTCTTAACTGGACTAACAGATTAGTCTTGGAAAAATAATTCTTGACAACCGATTGATTTCGCCTTTTCACCTCCATATCTAATGGGGTAAAATTGATTTCCGAGACATCGTAGATCTTTGCACCAATCCTCTCAAGCATCTCCCAGGAAGTAACATCAGCACGAAGATAAACCTTTTTGCCCATTCCAAGCAAAGTGACTGTATTGCCCATTGCTTGCTGTCGTTTATGGTTGAATATCGCAACATCGATTTCTCCTAGGAAATCGAGATATTGGTCGAAAGGCATGAGATTAGTCATCGGTCTAAATTTCTCCCCAAACATTTCTTTCCCTGCTCTGATCACTAGCTTTGCATAGTTTTGATCGCCATACGCTAGTGGGGCATGAACAACAATATCCTGTTCCCGAAAAGGCAGAAGACGCTCAAGGATTTCGAAATGATTGTTGCTAGGGTCTGCTGAATTACCGACTTGGATATTTATAATACTATGGGGCTTGAATGGTACGCTATACTCATGATAAACGTTACTAGTATACATGATGCATTCGTGATACTGGCCAGTGGCGCCGTACCATTTACGAGCGAGGTCCACATCACCTTCGATATACGTCAGTAGATGCCCCATGCGTTTGATAACCGGCCGGCGAAAAAACTCCTTAATCCTCCATTTCCAATTGCGTTTGGCTAATTGATAGCTGTATAGATCACCGCCCCATATCACCCAGTAACTTTTTTTTAACAGCCATGGCTGAAAGAACAGCAACACTATAATTCTTAGATCAAAAAGCCCATGAAGAATTATTTTATCTACGCTGTTAAGCAACCTTGAGACATTACGCAATTCCAACATTTTCGACGGAATATCATTTGCAAAAAGCGTATTCGCTCTTCGTTTAACCGGAAACTTCCGCTCATCACCACGAATATAAAAAATATGATCTTCGAAGTCCTCCTGAGTTTCTAAAAGATCAATAAACGGGGCGATAAATTTGTCTAGGAGGATTAAATGGAGAATTTTCTTTTTTTTCACTTCAAGACTCTTTCAAATTTCGCCAATACTTAGTCCTGTTGAGGCAATCAGCCTAGTCAAGGCTCACACTAAACTAAACCGCCTCGTATATACGTCAACTCCTTCCAAGTAGACGAAAATATAGTTTCTAAAATTTTGGCAAAGCACGCGAATCCGGCAGTCTTGGGTAGCACCGATGCCCAACTAGCATAAGTAGGAATCAATCAACTTCGCCATATTTTGATTCGATCGCGCACAACGTAATGATCTTAAGCTTTTATAATGTGCTCTGCCGAGGCTCGATACTTACCGCGACTATCGACAATCAATTGCGAGTGTTCTTTTATTAGTTCATAGTCAAACTTATCGTGATCAGTGGCGAGTACCAGAGCATCAAAGGAAGCAATATTTTCCGCACTCAAAATTTCGCTACTTAAATCAAAGAAGTGCTCGCGCATTTTCGGAAAGTTCGGAACATGAGGATCACTATAGGCGACGATGCCGCCCTTAGCCTCGATCAGTTCCATGATTTCCACAGAGGGCGATTCGCGCATATCATCAACATTCTTCTTATAGGCGATGCCCAGAACTAGAATGCGACTGCCCTTAAGGGCTTTGCCGCTGTTGTTGAGTCCATCCATCAATTTACTCAACACATACTCCGGCATAGCACAGTTCACTTCGCCGGCCAATTCGATGAAGCGGGTATGCAGGCCATATTCGCGGGCTTTCCACGTCAGGTAGAAGGGGTCAATAGGAATGCAGTGACCACCGAGACCAGGGCCGGGGTAGTAAGGGGTGAAGCCAAAAGGCTTAGTCGCGGCGGCCTCTACGACTTCGAAGATATCGATGCCCATACGATCGGCGACGATTTTCATCTCGTTAACCAAACCGATATTGACGGCACGGTGAATGTTCTCTAGCAGCTTGGTCATTTCAGCGGCCTTGGTGGAGCTGACCGGGACGACCTTATCAATCGCATGCTCATACAATGCAATGCCTACTTCGAGGCAAGCCGGGGTATGACCACCAATAACTTTGGGAATGGTACGAGTTTCAAAATTTGGGTTACCCGGATCTTCGCGTTCTGGCGAATAGACTAGGAAGATATTCTCGCCGACCACTAGACCGCCTTCCTGAACACGAGGCAGCAGTTCTTCTTCCGTGGTTCCGGGGTAGGTAGTACTTTCCAGCGACACCACTTGACCTGTGCGCAGGTAGGGCTTGATCGCGTCGGTGGTGTTGATCACGAAGCTCATGTCCGGTTCGCGGTATTTGTTCAACGGCGTCGGTACGCAAAGGATCAGGGCATCACACTCGCTGGCGCGACTGAAATCGGTCGTGGCTTCGAAGCCACTTTCGCGAGCAGCCTCGATTTTCTTAGCCGGAATGTGCTCGATATAGCTCTGGCCGGAATTGAGTTTAGTTACCTTGCTGTCATCAATATCGATACCGAGTACGCGGAACCCGATAGCGTTGTAGCGCAGCATTAATGGCAGGCCAACATAGCCGAGACCGACGATGCCGATCAGGGCTTCTTTGTTTTTGAATTTCGAGACGGTGGCTTCTTGATGGTCGGGCATGCTGAAACAACTCTATTGATTAACGTTTAAGAAACAGGTTTATGCGCTGTCGCTGACAGCTCAGCTGAATGGAGTTCTATTGATCGCTGATTCGTCTGAGGTCGAAGACCGTGACTTTCATGGTTATTCCTTTCTAAATCAGTTTTTGATCAGCTCTTCAATCACGCGAAGTTGTTCCGCAACCAACGCAGAATTCCCCCTCGCCTCAATATTCAACCGCAACAACGGCTCGGTATTCGACGAGCGCAGGCTCATGCGCCAGTCCGCAAACTCCAGGCTGATGCCATCGGTGGTATCCAGCTTCGGGCTCTGCTCGGCATAGTGTTCCCGCACCGCCTGGATCACGGCCTTGGCGTCGTTGACGCGGTAGTTGATTTCGCCACTGCAGGGGTAGGCGGCCATGCGTTCGTCGAGCAGTTGCGCGAGCGATTTGCCCTGGACACTGATCAGCTCGGCC
>JAKFEJ010000166.1:0-11115 GCA_036675745.1 Chitinophagaceae bacterium
AAAAAAGCCGCTCCAATATACCCGGAGCGGCTTTCGTTGTCTTAAGAAGCTGTTTAAATTTCATGGATCCGATAGCTATCGGATGGAACACGGATGACACTGATCAAACGGATTAACACAGATAAAATCCGTGTAAATCTTTCAAATCCGTGTTATCCGTGTTCTCATTTTTAAACAGTTTCTTAGATGAAAATATTCTTATTCTTCTTCGTTCAACTTGATCTTGTATGTATAAACTCCCTTATAACCGGGATAAATACCTTCTAATTGAATCTGGTCATATCCTACGCCGAGTAACTGACCTAAATCGTCTATGTTTTTAACATCGTTTCCATTGACAGAAGTAATAATAAAGCCAGCTTCCATGCGGGTATTACTTAACGGGCCACCTTGTTTGATCTTTTTTACTACAATACCGCCATCTATTTCATACTCTGCAGCTTTTTTGCTATCCAGGTTTTCCAATTCAACTCCCAGCCTGTCGCCGATAACTTTGGCGCTGGATATTTCTATTTTGCTGATCGTGGCTTTCAGCACTACATTAACGGTATTTTCTTTTCCATTTCTGATATAAGTTACCGGAACTTTTTCACCTGGCCTGTAACTGGCAATACCTGCACTCATTTCCATTCCGCTGCTCACAGGGGCGCCGTTTACTTTCGTAATAACATCACCTTCTTTTAATCCTGCCTGGTATGCGGCTCCGTCAGATGGTACGGATTGTACATATACACCTCGTTGCTCTTTCACACCTGCCTGCCTTATCAGTCTTTCATTTTCGGTTTCATTGGGCTGGTAGCTGATACCAAGATATCCTCTCTTAACATCTCCAAATTCAATCAGGTCGTTTACAATTTTCCTTACAATGTTTACAGGGATAGCAAAAGAATAACCAGCATAAGTTCCGTTTGGTGCAAGAATAGCTGAGTTAATGCCGATTAACTGCCCATCAACTGTAAATAATCCGCCACCGCTATTGCCCTGGTTAACGGCTGCATCTGTTTGAATAAATGATTCTATGGGTGAACTGCTCTGGCGGCTATTGATACCGATATAACGGGCTTTAGCACTTACAATCCCGGCGGTAACGGTAGTTTCTAATGTTAATGGATAACCTACTGCCAAAACCCATTGCCCCAATTTTACATTATCAGAGTTGCCATAAACCATATAAGGTAAACTGGTGCCGTCAACTTTTAGTACGGCTATGTCACTGCTTGGATCACGGCCGATGACTTTCGCTTTATACACTTTTTTATTATGGAGAGTGACAGTAATTTCTTCCGCTACACCTTCTGCCCCATCGGAGATAACGTGGTTGTTGGTAACGATATATCCATCATCGCTGATGATAACACCACTTCCCGATGCCCGCTGTTCGGGTTGTATTTGCGGACCAAAATTGAAAAATTGGTCAAACCAATCTTCCATGCCATTATTACGTCGGCTACGGGGGAGCTCATTGCTTATTTTCCTCGCAGGGATTTTTGTTTTAATGTGCACTACTGCGGGAACAGCTGCATTGGCTGCTTTTGTAAAATCTACAGGCTCTGCTGCACCTGTCCCATTTTCAAAAAAGCCTGCATAATTGACAGGCAATTTGCCATCCGGTGTTTGTACAAATGCTGTTTTTTGATTGGTCAGCTTTCCGTATGTCCAGACACTGCCAACGGCTGATGCGGCGCTAACAGCAACGATCAGTAGAAGTTGTTTCCATTTCATATTCTTTGTTCAATTTTATTTATTCAGAAAAAAGACTCAGCATAATTTGTTTCAAATTGTATGCCTTAGGTTTACAAAGTAACAAACTGTCATAACAAGTTCTCTTACCGTTAGTTCAGTTTAACAAATCATTTACTAAGTCCTTCGTACTTCTGTGCAAATTTAATCAAGATTGGGGATAAATCTCCTCTGAAATTCACAATGTTGTGAGGAACTGCATGGTATCCACACCATCTGCATAGTCGTATAAGGAAGGTTTTTGTGTATCTCCGAAAGCGATAAAATTTTTTCCCGCTATGCATTGCAGGGTTTCATTTTGTTTCAACGAAGCTGTTAAGCTATCCCGGTCTTTATAAAATTCATAATTGAGTTGACTGATGGGGGAGAATAACGAATTTTCTTCCACCAATAATAAAGATTCATTACTCATGTAATATTTTTTGTTCAGCAGCAGGATGGCCAGGTTATAATCATAATTGTTTTTGTACTTATGATGATCGGCCAGGTAATTATATCTTTTAAAAGCAGTTAAGAGCGGAATAAAATCATACCCTTCCGGTACATATAATTTGGTTACATTCCTGCAACCCAATCCAAAATACTGGTAAACATCATCGGCAAGTTTTTCCAATTCTTCAGTTGTCTCCTCGCCGGAAAGAATAGCGGCAGAGGTTCTGTTGCGCCGGATAATGTGGCGGTATTTACCAAAATAATATTCGAAATAGCCAGCAGAGTTGTTGCTGCCGGTAGCAATATATGCATCGCATCCTTTCAGCATTTCAGAAAAAACGATCAGGTCATTTATTTCTTCATTCCAGACTGTCATTACATTCACAAGATGCTTTATCAGTGTCTCGTCTTTTGATGAAGCTTTGATATGAGCTCTATGCCCGGCAATAAATACACAAAGCAGATCATGAAAGCCAACCAGTGGAATATTTCCTGCCATCACAATACCGACCGTTTTGGGTTTATGGTTTTTAGTTGGTAGTTTATCCCCGGGATGCTGAGTATAGTTATCCGCCCATTTTATTAAATCTTCTTTTTGTAGAAAAGCTATGGCAATATTACTTACTGACAATTCTATAAACTCAGGAATAAACCACCCATTTTCACGGCTGGCTTTTTCTTTGGCGTTTTGCCATTCATTATTATCAGATTGTATATATTCGCCAAGCCGGCTTAATAAATTGATTCGCTCTTGTAAATTCATTTGCAAAGATTAATTTTGTTTGGCAAAAAAAGTTCACTCATTTAATCAATAATTGTATGGCTATTAAGATAACAGATGAATGTATTAACTGTGGTGCCTGTGAACCTGAATGTCCCAATAACGCTATTTATGAAGGCGGAGTAGAATGGGCCATTGCGGATGGCACTTCAGTAAAAGGTTCTTTTACCCTTTTAGACGGTTCTGTAGTGGATGCTGATCAGAAGAATGCGCCTGTAAGCGTGGATACATATTATATTACACCCAACAAATGCACCGAGTGCCAGGGATTTCATGAAGAACCGCAATGTGCGGCCGTTTGCCCGGTCGATTGTTGTGTACCTGATGAAATGTACCAGGAAACAGTAGAACAATTAATGGCTAAGAAAGAAATGCTGCATATCTGATGTGCAAAAAAAATGTCCTGAAACATAAGCAGGTACCAATTTTTTCTATACCTTACAAACAGTCTTAATAAAGCAGGTAATACTGCTAATTTTCAGGCGGGTGATATTTCCCGTCGTAAAAAGGTGAAGGAGAAACGGCCTTCACCTTTCTTATGCCCCCAATTTTGTTTAATTAAGCTCTTTATATTGAAAATTGAACATTGGGCGTTGAACAGTGAGCATTTTAACCCGAATAAATATTCAATTTTCAATGCTCAACGTACAACATTGGTATTTTTCTAAGGACATTGACTTTAAGGCTGAGTATCGATCTTAAAAAATAATTCAATTTTGGCACAGTAAATTTTACCCGATGCAAATTTTCAGCAATATTTGTGTTCCCAAAAAATAGCATAAGAATACATGAAGAAAAATATAGCCCTTGTAACAGGTGGTTTTTCGGGCGAAGCGGTAATATCCTATAAAAGCGCTGCTACCATCGGTAATAATCTTGACTCTGAACAATTCAACGTTTATAAGATCGATGTAAATCTTAACGGGTGGTTTTATGAACTGACAGATGGAAGAAAAGTGGAAGTGGATAAAAACGATTTCTCATTACAACTGGATAACCGGAAGGTGGATTTTGATGCAGTCTTTATCGGCATGCATGGCACTCCCGGTGAAGATGGAAAATTGCAAGGCTATTTTGATACATTAAAAATTCCTTATACCAGTTGTGATGCGGCAACTTCCGCCATCACATTTAATAAGCGCTATACTGTTGCCGTAGCAAAAATGGCTGATGTAGCAGTAGCCAATTCTGTTCATTTATTCAAAAATATTCCGGTTGCCGCCACGCAGGTAGCTGATCAATTGAAGTTTCCCTTGTTTGTAAAACCAAATAACGGCGGCTCCAGTATTGGTATGAGTAAAGTTGAAAGAACAGAAGACCTGGAAGGCGCTATTGAAAAGGCGTTCAAAGAAGATAACCAGGTATTAGTAGAAGAAATGATACAGGGAAGAGAATTTACTGTTGGTGTTTTTAAAACAAAAGGAAATATTATTGTACTTCCAATTACAGAAGTGAGAGCAAATGACGATAAGGCTTTTTTCGATTTTGAAGCTAAGTACCAGGGCAAGTCAACAGAAACTACTCCAGCGCAGGTAGATGACGTGATTGCGGATAGTATAAGAGAAGCGGCAAGAAAAATATATTCCGTGTTCAATTGCCGTGGAGTTGTACGCATTGATTTTATTTATAATGAAGAAGCCGGCAGGCCTTATATGCTGGAAATAAATACTATTCCGGGGCAGAGCGAGGCCAGCATTGTACCGCAGCAGGTAAAAGCAATGGGATGGAGTTTAAAAGAATTTTATACCAAATTGGTGGAGGAAGCGTTTGAATGATAATTTTAAGAATTAACCCCGGTTACCCAGTTCTTCGGCTAGCTCAGAGCACTGGGCCCTCTATGTTTAATATCCCAATTTCCTGTTTACAAATTTATCTGCATGTTTAAATTTATCACACACCGGCCTTTATGGGCCAATATCCTGGTAGGTATCGTCATCGCCGTCATCCTTTTTTTTATTTTCATTTTTTCCCTGAATTGGTTTACACATCATGATGAGTCAATGACAGTACCACAGGTAACCGGCAAATCATTTGATACGGCAAAAGAGCTATTGGAAAAAGCGGGATTTGAAGTAGAGATACAGGATTCTATTTATGCAGATACGGCAAAACCATTACAGGTGTTGAAGCAGGTGCCGGAGCCGGATGAACAGGTAAAAGTAAACCGCACTGTTTACCTCACCATTAACCGATCTGTGCCTCCAATGGTTGAAATGCCAAACCTCGTTGGCTATAGTTATCGCAGTGCAGAAATGGCGTTGAAAAACTCTAACCTGCGGGTGGGTGATACTTCGTTCAAGGCCGATTTTGCAAAAAATGCCGTCCTGGAACAACATTATAACGGATCTGTCATCACGGTAGGTACAAAGGTCAGGATGGGTAGTAAAATATCATTGGTATTAGGCGATGGAGTAGGAGACCGGCAATTTGTAGTGCCTTCATTGATCGGAATGACGTATGGCCAGGCAAAATCAATGCTGCAGGCTCATGGCCTTGCTTTTGGTGCTATTATTGCGCCAAATGTTGATGATACAACGAACGCCTATATTTATCAGCAAAGACCCGAGCGGTTTGATGATGAAAAAAGATTCCGGTATATCCGGTCCGGACAATTGATGGATATATGGCTGCAAACGGAAAAGCCCGTTACTGATAGTGCTGCGATCCCGGAACCTATAGAACCTCAATAAATAAAAGCAAATTTTAATTATGCAAAATATAACTGTAGAAGAGCTGAAAAGCCGTTTAGATGCCGGTGAAAAATTAAATATTGTTGACGTTCGTGAACCACATGAGAATGCAGAATTCAATATCGGCGGTACCTTATATCCTTTGGGAAAAGTGCAAACGATGATGGTAGATGAACTGGAACCATTTAAAGATGAAGAGCTGATCGTTTATTGTCGTAGTGGCAACAGAAGCGGGCAAGCCTGTCTTATTTTAGATACACTGGGTTTTAAGAATACAAAAAACCTGGTGGGTGGAATGCTGGGATGGCAGGAGAAGTTTGGAGCTACGAAGTAAGAAGTTAGAACAGACAGGGCATGCCCTGTCTGTTCTTGGAAGTCAGACAATCCGACCCCCGACTTCTGACCTCAGAGTTTAATATTTACCCCAATCATAAAATTCGTTCCGGCCATTGGGAAATAATAATTATCGGCTGTAATTGTTCCATCTAATACATAGCTATACGTATAACCATTGGGCTCATATTTTTTATTGAATACATTATTCACCTGCCCGATAATATTCCATTCGTTGAATATTTTGTTTTTCAATGTCAGTATTGCTCTTGCACCCTGTGTATAAAAAGCATTCAGTTTCCTTGCTTCATTTTGAGTGTTATCCAGGTATTGATCACCTGCGTATTTGCTCAGAAAACTCAATTCCAGGTTTTTCACCGGTAAGATATTTATAGTAGCTCCGCCTACTACTGAAGGCGAAAAGGCGATATCCGTTTTTTGATGGGTTACAGCGTACTGTCCTATCCATTCCCAATTGGCATCGTAATCGTCTAAGTATTCCGTAAATGCTTTTATTTTATTCTGGCTGAGAGTAAGGTTAGCAACAACGTTCAACCAATCAGTAAATATATAGCCTCCCTGCAGTTCAATGCCGGTCCGGTAGCTGTTGGGAACATTGATGCGGGTATAAGCTCCCACATCATTGATCATACCTGTCAATACCAGTTGGTCTTTGTATTTCATGAAATATACAGTTGCTCCGGCATGAAACTTTGCTGTCCTCTTTTCTAGCCCCGCTTCAAAATCATGTAATGTTTCTTTCCTGGGCTGGTTGGTAAGGCCTGCTTCAAAATCATCACGATTAGGTTCCTTATTGGCTAAAGCATAGCTGAAATAAGATTGCCATCCATTTTCAGCATACACAATACCGGCTTTGGGATTCAGAAAATCAAACTTGCGATTGATAAAAAGAGCAGGGTTGTTTGAAAAGCCATTCATTTTATGCTGTACATGCCTGTACTGCAGATCAGCAAATAAATTCCAATGGGCTGAAAATTGGTATTGCCATTTTGCATAGGCATTTATATCAGATTTCTGTGCATCAACATCATAGTAGCGAAAACCATTATCAAAGCCATATTTCGCCCAAATAATATCGCCATAATGCTGACCATCATATACACTCCATCCTCCGCCAACTGTCAGCATATGTTTATCATTTTTGTATTGCGCAGAAAGTATTTGACCATAAAAATAATTGTCTAACCATTTTTGGCGAACAAGATCTGTTTCTTCTATCGTGCTGCCATTTATTACCAGGTTGGGTAAACCATAGTCGGCAAATTTTTCACCGCCTTTATAATTTTCATAATAGCCCAGGCCTCTTGTTAAAAAAGCAGCCGTATTAAAATTCCAGTTATCATTGACTGTATGGTTGAAAAATAATTGATAGTGAGTTTGACGATAATTGTCTGTTTCATTATCATAAGGTTCATCGGGCTTTTCTGTGCCACTTGAGTTGTAAGTTCTTCCCGTTTTCAATAAATATTCCGGTATGCCATTCCATGCCTGGTAGGTTTTTTCTTTCCCGGAAAAAACATTTAAGCGAAGTGAAGATTTATCACTGATATATGCTCCTGATAAATAAAATGCCTGCAGGTTGCTGCTGGCCCTGTCTACGTATCCATCGCTGGTTATCTGGCTAAGGCGTGCATCAACAGTAAAATGATTACCAATTAAACCTGTACCAGCTTTTACAGTATTCTTCCAGGTGTTGAACGAGCCATAACTGTTGTTCAGCTCTGCATATGATTCCAGGTTTGTTTCATTGGTTGATAAACTAATTGTTGCACCAAAAGCCCCGGTCCCATTGGAAGAGGTACCTACACCCCGTTGGATCTGGATGGAATTAACGGAAGAAGCGAAATCCGGGAGGTTTACCAAAAACGTTCCCTGGCTTTCGGCATCATTGTATGGAATGCCGTTCAATGTAAAATTGATCCGGGTGGCATCTGTACCACGAATACGAAGACCCGTATAACCCACACCGGTACCTGCGTCGGAATTAACAACCACCGATGGAGTTTGATTGAGAATAAAAGGAATATCCTGGCCGAGATTGTTTTTCTGGATTTCCTTTTTTGATAAATTGGTTTTGGTAAAAGGTGCTTTTTCGCCCGCCCGGATGGCTTTTACTTCTACCGGTGTTAACAGATAAAAGCTGTCTGTGATTTCTTGTTTTTTTTCCTGTGATGGAACTTCCCGCTTTGGCGGGACAAGTTGTGCAAATGATACAGAAGCTGAAAATAAAATACAGCTAGTGATTGCAATCCTCTTCATTTTTTTTAAATTTAAACGGTTAAAAATGAGAGGGAAATGCTGTAGGAGAAAGGGCAAATGGCTGCCATCCTTCCCTGCGCAGGCATTACCCTGATCAGGTTTACGGGTTTGATCTCAGATTACTAGTCATGCAGAATTTGTCGAAGCAGACAGGTAAACACCCCGGGAACACTGAAAACTTTCGAAGCTTTCATTAAATAGAAAGTAAGAACTGTGGCAAAAGTAGGAATAAAATAAATTCAGTGGCTGTAACTTTCTTACACTGTTCTTCGTACCACATTAAAATCAACAGGTTTATGAAAAAGATACTATTACCGTTTTTACTGCTAATCGCCTTTGGTACAGCGGGTTTCGCACAAAAAACAATTAATGATCCTAATGCTGAAGTGAGAGAAGCTAAAAATTTTCAGGCTATCGAGCTTTCCAATGCCTTTGATGTGTACCTGACTCAAAGCAATGAGGAATCCGTAGCTGTTAGTGCATCAGAAGCCAAATACAGGGAAAATATAAAAGTAGAAGTGAAGGGTGGTGTTTTGATCATCCGGTATGACGGTAAGGGGAAATGGAATTCAGGTAATAAAAAGTTGAAAGCTTATATTTCTTTTAAACAACTAAACAAACTAAATGTAAGCGGCGCCTGCGATGTCTACATTGTGGATGAATGGAAAGAAGATAATTTAAAACTGGACCTTTCGGGAGCCAGTAATCTGAAAGGGAAAATGACGGCACAAAAGTTAATGATTGACCTTAGCGGGGCTTCCGATCTTACATTGACCGGAGCCGTAGGGCAGTTGAATATAGAAGCCAGTGGTGCAAGCGATTTTAAAGGATACGATTTATCTGTTGAATACTGCAATGCAAGAGCAAGCGGCGCCAGCGACATTAAGATCACAGTAAACAAAGAATTATCAGCGGAAGCGAGTGGCGCCAGCGATGTAAAATATAAAGGCAGCGGATTGATCCGTGATATTAAAACAAGCGGCGCCAGTAGTATCTCAAGAAGATAATAATTATAAAGGATAGTTAAAAAGCTGTTGCGATAATATTCCTGCAACAGCTTTTTATTTTTTGTTTGGCTGCTAAACTCTATGCCCTTACATTTGCACCGCGAAGTAGAGCAGCGGTAGCTCGTTGGGCTCATAACCCAAAGGTCGGGAGTTCGATCCTCCCCTTCGCAACAGCAAAATAAGCCATCCGCTGCGGCGGATGGCTTATTGATTTTCCTGAACAGTTGCTGCTCAACTGGCAAGGATTGACTACCTTTCTTTCTTGCGATTTTGAAGCATGCAGCTTGTCCAAAAAACTCACTTGGAAAGCTTTTCAATGAAAACAGGGTTTGTCAATATATTCGGAAGGCCCAATGCAGGGAAAAGTACATTACTGAATGCGCTGATGGGCGAAAAATTGGCCATTGTGTCGCCTAAAGTACAAACTACCCGGCATCGCATCAAGGCCATCATGACCGAAAAAGATTACCAGGTTATTTTTTCAGATACCCCTGGTATTATTGAGCCCAGATACAAGTTGCATGAAAAAATGATGCAGTCAGTAAAAGGAGCTTTGGAAGATGCGGATATAGCTTTATTGATCGTAGATGTAAATGAAAACTGGGAAGAGTGTAATGTTATTTTTGAAGCATTGAAATTGAAAGTGCCGGCCGTGGTTGTTATTAATAAAATTGACAGGGCGGGCCAGGAAAAAATAAAAGAAGCCATTGCCTTTTTTGAAAGTAAAAGTTATTGCAAAAAAACAGTTACCATTTCTGCAACCAGCGGTATCAACCTGAAAGGTTTTTTAAAACCAATATTAGAATTATTACCAGAAGGTGAACCCTTCTATACCGATGATGATATCAGCGATCTGCCAACCAAATTTTTTGTCAGCGAGTTGATACGGGAAAAGATATATGAATTAGCACAGGATGAAATACCTTATCATGCGGCGGTATTAATAAGAGAGTTTAAAGAAAAAACGACACTGGTAAAAATAGTAGCTGATATTATTGTTCACCGGGAAACACAGAAAGTGATATTGATAGGTGAGAAGGGCAGTATGATCAAAAAGCTCGGCACGATGGCACGTAAGGATATTGAGGAATTTTTACAACAAAAAGTATTTTTAGAATTGTTTGTAAAAGTGAAACCGAAATGGCGGGAAAATGATTTGCAGTTGAAGGAATATGGATATTAAACCCCCTGTCCCCCTAAAGGGGGAACTTAGGTCGGGATTGCCTGTTTTTTTTGATAGAGAAAAATTGTAGAAATAAGGTTTAAAATAAATTTTAATCATTTCGGAAATTGGGATTTTGATCCAATAGGATAGATTCAATTTTCGGAGACTAAAGGCCCCTTTAGGGGTTTGGGGTATTATGAGTTTTACAGTAGCAATAGTAGGCAGACCGAATGTAGGGAAAAGCACTCTTTTCAACCGTTTATTGGAAGAGAGAAAGGCCATTGTGGATGATATGAGCGGCGTTACCCGTGACCGCCAGTATGGCGTGACTGATTGGAATGGGAAGAATTTTAATGTAATTGATACAGGTGGGTTTGTTGCCGGCAGCCAGGATGTGTTTGAAAAAGAGATCGCCAAGCAGGTATTGATCGCCGTAGATGAAGCTGATGCAATCATTTTTATAGTAGATGCACATACAGGTATGACAGATCTTGATGATTCAATGGCTAATGTATTGCGCCGGGGAAGTAAGCCTGTTTTTTTAACCGTTAACAAAGTAGACAATAACGAGCGGCTGCTTGAAGCGTCTGAATTTTATAGCCTTGGATTTGATCAAATCTTTTTTATTGCAGCAGCAAGTGGAAGCGGAAGCGGTGAACTGCTGGATGCTATCACTGAATTAATACC
>JAKFEJ010000644.1:0-1510 GCA_036675745.1 Chitinophagaceae bacterium
CTTGCCAGTGAACTTTTTTGAGAGGACTTAGCTGTCCTGAATATTGCAGTTACTAATTGGTAAACCACCCACAACAAAGCCATCTGCCACAAGCTGTTTAACACAGCCCATCCCAATGCCTGCAGAAAGTTGGATTGCCCGATAGCAAACATGAGTTATTGTTTTTTCAGATCATTTAATAAGGCCTGTATTTTTTCCAGTTCATCCGGGCTGGCTTTATGCTCTCCCAATGCCTGGATAACGAGTTGGGTAGGAGACCCGCCAAAAAGACTGTCGATCATTTTACCCAATAAATGTTTTTGTGTTTTTTCTTTATTCACTGCTGCCTGGTACACATGTGTCCGCATAGAATCATCCCTCTTAACCAGCCCTTTTTCATTCATGATCTGCATAAGCTTTAAAGTAGTGGTATAACCCACGTCCTTTGTGGCAGCTAAACCTTCATGTACTTCACGTACCGTAGCTAATCCTTTCATCCAAAGGATCTGCAATATTTCTAACTCACTTTCTGTTGGTTTAATAGTTCTTGTTGTTGACATGGGTTTTATGTTTTGCTGGATCGAATATACGACTATTTTCGTATAGCAATAATACCCTAACCTTTTTTAATATTTTTTAACACTGTTTAACTATGAGACGAAGAAGCCTGGAAAAGGTTACAAGAAAAGAATCGACCAGACCAGGACCCAACATTCCTGAATATAAGAGTAATTATTTTTTTAAAAATGTTGCATGGATGAGAAATAAAAAAATGTTGAGGCTTGTATTAATGGAAAGGCGCTTATCAAAATAAGGAATTTCATTTGACTTCACATGTACCAAAAAAATAGCCCCCCTGTAGAAACAGCGGGACTATGTGATAATGGTTCTGATTAAGCTCTTGAACTATTTATATTGGACCGTATTTTTAGCTAAAACGGTTGCTTCATTTTGTTTTACCACCACTTCTTTGGAAGGAGCAGTGTTTTTTATTTGACTATTCGATTCATCCGCTCCACTCATTTGGGCCAGGGAAGGAGCGATGACCAAAGATACGATAGACATCAATTTAATAAGAATATTCATTGACGGACCGGAAGTATCTTTAAACGGATCGCCAACAGTGTCACCGGTAACGGATGCCTTATGCGGTTCTGATTTTTTATAAAACATTTCGCCGTTTATCTCAACGCCTTTTTCAAAAGATTTCTTTGCATTGTCCCAGGCGCCGCCGGCATTGTTCTGGAACATTCCCATCAATACGCCACTCACGGTAGCACCGGCTAAAAAACCACCCAGTGCTTCTGCTCCAAGACCGGGCATAAAGCCAATGATCAATGGAGAGATGATTGCGATGGCGCCGGGTAACATCATTTTTTTAAGAGAAGCTTGTGTTGAGATAGCTACGCATTTATCATATTCCGGTTTGCCTGTGCCTTCCATGATGCCGGGAATAGTACGGAACTGGCGGCGAACTTCTTCCACCATCGCCATCGCCGCTTCCCCAACAGCACGGATACATAAAGAAGAG
>JAKFEJ010000302.1:0-1509 GCA_036675745.1 Chitinophagaceae bacterium
TATGCAATTAACCGATGAAGGCGTTGCCCAGTTATTCACCCAGTTTGGTGGCAATAGAAAGATCATTGGCTGTGTAGGAGAATTGCAGTTTGAAGTAATTCAATATCGTTTGTTACATGAATACGGCGCATCTGTTGTATTTAATTCTTTACCTTTTTACAAAGCCTGCTGGCTTACCAGCGATGAACCCAAAAAACTGGAGGAATTTGCACGGTTCAAACAAGCTAATATCGCGGAAGATAAGGATGGTCACATGGTTTACCTTGCGCAAAGTGAATGGTTCCTTAATACGGAGATAACCAACAATCCTGCCGTGACGTTTCATTTTACATCGGAGATACATAAAGAGATGGCCCCCTAAATCTCCCGAAGTGGGACTTAGATTCTGATAATTTAGAAGTCATTTAAAGGATGCTGAGATCAACACATATATTATTTGAAACAGAAAGATTAATTGTCCGGCATTATACAGTAAATGACGGGGAGAATTTCTTTTTGTTGAATGGAGATGCGGAGATCATGCGTTATATAAGGCCTGCAAAAACAAGACAAGAAGCCGGTTTGTTTCTGTCTGAAATCATCAGAAAATATGACGAAGATCCCGCTGCAGGACGCTGGGCAACAGTAGATAAACATACCGGTGTATTTGTGGGTTCATTTGCTTTTATCCCCGTTGAAGGAACGGAGGAAATGCAATTGGGATATGCATTGCTGAAGCAAAATTGGGGTAAAGGTTATGCTACGGAACTAACCATAGCCGGTCTTCAATATGTTTTTACAAAAACAGATCTCGCAGAAGTTTTTGCTGTTACCGAAGTACTCAATACCGCTTCACAAAAAGTCTTACTCAAAGCAGGCTTTACATTACACCGCACTTATAAGGAAGGGATCAAAGATTTATTTCAATATGTTTTTTTGAAAAAGGATTTTCAGCCTTAGAATTTTGCGGAAACACCGGTATAGTTATGTGGTGTGATCTTTTTCAATTCTTTTTTTATTTCAGATCCTGTTTTCAGTCCATCAATAAATAGATGAATTGTTTTTTTATCTATTTTATTATTTCCTCTTGTCAGCTCCTTTAATGCTTCATAAGGCTTCGGATAATTTTCTCTTCGTAAAACAGTTTGAATAGCTTCCGCTACTACCGCCCAGTTATTTTCCAGGTCTTCATGAATTTTTGAATCGTTGATCAGTAATTTACTCAAACCTTTTTCTATTGATTTAAAAGCAATGATGGTATGGGCAAAAGGAACGCCGATATTGCGCAGAACAGTAGAATCTGTCAGGTCTCTTTGTAGTCTTGAAACCGGTAGCTTGGCAGAAAGATGTTCAAAAATGGCATTCGCTATCCCAAGATTTCCTTCCGCATTTTCAAAATCAATAGGATTTACTTTATGCGGCATCGCCGATGAGCCCACTTCTCCTTTTATTGTTTTTTGTTTAAAATATTCCATCGAAACATAGGTCCATATATCACGGGAAAAGTCGATGAGAATATTATTAACCCGT
>JAKFEJ010000491.1:0-1507 GCA_036675745.1 Chitinophagaceae bacterium
CCTGATGGAGTAAATCATTCGGCAAACATGGCTGACCCGGAAGACTGGATCGATCCGTTGAATGGTTATGCGTATGATTCGTTTAACCCTGATGCGTTAATGATGATGACGGTGAAAAATGGACGAATTGTTTTGCCCGGTGGTGCTAGTTATGCTATGCTTGTGATTCCTGGCCAACATTCGATGCATCCGAATAGCGGATTGATGTCTGTGGCAGTAGCAAAAAAAATACTGCAACTGATAAAAGAAGGAGCTACCATAATAATGGGCAAAGATTATAAACAGGCTATTGGCTTACATGAAAAAGATGGCGATTTAAAAGCATTGCTGAATGAATTAATAAGACAGAAAAATAAAAAAGGAAGATTAATAGAAGCGCCATATTACGATTCATCCTTTGGTAAACTGGGTTTGCAAAAAGATGTAGAGATAATTAATAACAATCATACTATTGCATGGACGCATAGGAAAACTGCTGATACAGATATTTATTTTATATCCAATCAAAAAGGCAATGTCCAGCTTGTGACTTTATCTTTTCGGGTAACAGGTAAAATACCAGGGTTATGGAACCCGGTAACACAACAGTACAACGATGTAGATAATTGGAAAACTGAAAAAGGAAGAACGATCATATCCATAAAACTGGAAGCTAACCAATCTTTATTTGTAAGTTTTGTTAAGCCAACTGTAAAATTGAAACCTGACTCAAAACAGAAAGGAGCTTCATCAGCAAAGCCTTTTTGCGGAGATTGGGAGGTCAAATTTGATACATCATACGGCGGACCGGTATTGCCTGTTGTGTTTGACAAATTTAAAAGCTGGTCAGAGCATCCCGAACCAGGTATTAAATATTATTCAGGTACGGCGGTTTACTCAAATGAATTCAATTGGGAAAAAAATGATAGCAAAAAAGTCCTAATAGAAATTGACTCCATTTATAATATAGCAACAGTGAAAGTAAATGGAATAGATTGCGGTACGTTGTGGACAAAGCCATACTCATTGGAAATTACGAACGCCCTGAAACCGGGAGAAAATAAAATTGAAATTGAAGTAAGCAACACCTGGCACAACCGGTTAATTGCTGATAACTTATTGCCGCCCGGCAAGAGAGTAACATGGACGACAGCGCCTTTCCGGTTAAAAAATAAATCTTTGTTACCGGCAGGCCTGGTTGGTGAAGTAAAACTTATTTTCCAATGAGCCACAGGTTATTTTTGATCATATTCTTTTTGTGGAGCGCCAATTTGTTTTCTCAAGCGAAGGAACCTGACTATAATATTATTTGGAATAGCCAAAGCAAAAACTCTTCCGAATCCATGCCATGCGGCGGCGGCGATATAGGCATGAATGTATGGGTGGGAAACGGAGATGTGCTTATCTATGTTGCCTGTAGTGGAAGTTTTAACGAAGACAATGCCTTGATGAAAGCCGGAAGGATACGATTAAAATTATTTCCCAATCCTTTTGAGGGAAAAATATTTAAACAGGAATTGCATTTACA
>JAKFEJ010000688.1:0-11058 GCA_036675745.1 Chitinophagaceae bacterium
GGGTAGCGCTGGTTTGGTTCCGGGAAACAGGTTTATTTCTTTTACCCGGTATTTTTTATCCTCATCGAGACCCTGCAATTTTACAGGGCCGAAAATATCTTTTCTCCGGCTGTTGAGATGATAATTGAAAAGGATGGCATTGCTTTTATTTTCACTTACGTATAGCAGCACAGCCCGGCTGCCTTCATAAGGTGATACCAGACGATACTGGTCGCCACGCCAGATAACAGGACTGATGCGCTTATAGGTTTTAACGGCTTCATTACTGAATTGCAATTCTGCTGGTGTAAAATTATTGGTACGGATATCATAACCCATTTTTCCCATCATCGCCACGTCCGTTCTGAATTTCAATGACTGTTTACCCATGCTCGTAACATGTGCCGTGATGGTATTGGGAGGAAAGAAATATGAATAACCCCATTGGATAAAAATTCTTTCCAATGCATCGGTGTTATCGCTTGGCCAGAATTCGGTGAAATATTTTAATGCACCATAGTCGGTACGTCCGCCGCCACCGGCACATAACATGATCGGAAGTTTAGGATATTTGGCCCTGATCCTTTCAAGAACCTTGTATAAGCTTCTTGTGTATTCAATAAAAAGATGCGATTGCTTTTCTTTCAGGTAAGGAGAGTACGTGTTGGTCATGCTGCGGTTGCAATCCCATTTTATAAAAGCAACACCGGGATTTTTTGTCATCAGGTCATCCACGATAGAAAAAACAAAGTCCTGTACTTTTGGATTGGTTAAGTCAAGCACTAATTGATTGCGACCATAATTTTCAGCCCTGTTTGGCAATTTCAAAATCCAATCAGGATGTTTTTCATACAACTCACTTTTGGGGTTTACCATTTCAGGTTCCAGCCAGATACCAAATTTGACCCCTTTCTTTTCCGCTTCTTTTACTAAGTAACCAATACCGCTGGGCAATTTCTTCTTATCTTCCTGCCAGTCGCCCAACCCATTTTTATCATCATTGCGTGGATATTTATTGCCAAACCATCCATCATCCAATAGAAAAAGATCAACCCCTAATTTTTTTGCTTCATCGAACAACTCCACCAATCTTGTTTCAGTAAAATTGGTATGTGTAGCTTCCCAGTTGTTCAATAAAATCACTCTGTCGCCATTACCATCAAGTACTCCATAATTGCGGGCCCACCTGTGAAGATTGCGGCTGGCCTGTCCTTTGCCGTTTCCCGAAAAAGTAAAAATAAATGCTGGTGTGGTAAATGTTTCACCCGGTTGTAAGCTGTATTCGGAAGCATAAGGATTGATACCTGAGATGACACGCAATCCGTTTCGCTGATCTACTTCAAATGTATATTTAAAGTTTCCTGTCCAGGCAAGCGTACCTGCTATCAATTCACCTTCTATCTCAGTGGATGGATTATTCAGCGAAACAAAAAATGCTTGTGTATTGTAAAAGTTCGTGCGGGATCCCAGTTTGCTTTCAATGATCTTAATGCCATTGGTGAGTTTTTCTTCTACCATATTTACTTCTCTCGCCCAGTCGCCATGAAATTGCGTGAGCCAATATTCATTGGCTGTAAAATGGAGCATGGATGATGCGTATTGTGTAACCAGTACCGGTTTTTTTTCATGATGCTTTATTTCTGTCCAGCATTTTATTACATCTTCTTTATAATAGGTCATGTAATGCAGTATCACCTCAACGGGGTAAACGGGATCTTTTAGTGTGATAGCGGTCCTACTGATATTAGCACTGTTGGCGATTGTATGTGATACATATAATAATTCAAGAGAAGGATTTCCATCATTGTGTATCATTCTTATAGCGGGCTCCAGTTGGTTTTCCATACCGGCGGTCAGGTATGCTTCACGTCCGCCTTTCAACTGTTCATATTCGGCGGCCGGTAATTTCTTTCCAAGATAAGATTGCGTCAATCGTTGATTGCTACCAACACTTAGTACCAGTAATGAATTTTTTGTTTCAATTATAATTGGCTTAACTGTTTGCGCTGTTAATGCTGCAGAAAGAAACAATGCTAGGGTAACGGTGATATACTTTTTCATAAACAAGAAAAATTATAAAGAAATATGTCTTGCAAAGAAACAGGGTTGCAATAAAACAGGCAGCCCGGAGGTTGCCTGTTTATTCAATCATCTTAACATGAGAAAAACACTATGAACCTATGCTTTTGCCAGCTGCCCCATAAATTCTCTTTGATAAGTGAGGGGGCTTTTACTGGTAATGAGTTTAAAATATTTATGAAAACTGGTAAAATTATTAAAACCGCTTTCGTAGCAGAGCTGTTTAATGCTCAGGTTATTTTCAATAAGCAGCTTGCAGGCATGTCCCACCCTGATCTCAACCAGAAACTGTGAATAGGTCTTTCTTGTTCTTGATTTAAAATAGCGGCAGAAGGAGTTAGGGCTGATATTGGCAACACCGGCGATCTCTTCGAGTTGAATAGTACGTTTGAAATTTTTTATACTGTATTCATAAATGGCATTGATGCGGTCTTTCTCATTTTCTACCAGGTCGTATTTAAACCCGATTGATGATAAGGTCTGCAATTGTTTGCATTCGGCTACCAGGTTCAGGGCTTCCATTAATAAAATGATACGGTAATTATTATCCGTTTGTAAAAGCGCTTCAAGCAACTCAGCTACTTTTTGACGGGTCTTACCGGTTATCTGCAAACCTCTTTTTGCTTTATCCAGCAGCCCCCGGATATGGACATTTTCGGGCAACTGCAAAAACTGTGAACCCCAGAAATTCTCACAGAAATGAGCCACTCTTACATCGGCTTTTTCTTTTGATTCTTCTTCAAAATAAGAATCATCAAATCGCCAGTAATGCGGCAGGTTGGATCCTACCAGCACTACATCGCCGGCTTTAAATGATTTGATACTGTCGCCAATAAATTGGGTGCCTTTGCCTTTTTTAAAATGGATCAACTCAACTTCGGTGTGATAGTGCCAGCGGTTGTTTACATATGGAACCAGATCCTGGCGGACACTGAAGGAGTACCTGGATTCTTTACAGACTTTTAATAATTGGGGTCTCATAATGCAAGCATTTTCGTTTAAAAGCAATCTTTACAATAGAACAATAAATAATAGTTCCGGATGCCAAATTAGCTTATCCCGGATAACGTATACAAAAAATTGTCCGCAAACGTTTTCGTAACTGGACATTCCATTTAATAGGTGCATAGTCAATGATTTATGGTTAAGAAGTCGGTAGAGTTTTAGAGAATTTTGACCTCTTATGACAACAGGTTTTTGGGAGTAAAATAAGATCAACCTGCAAAGTAAAAAAGTGATTTACCGAGAGAAAATTAGCATATCTTTTTTAACCCCGATAAAAAAAATACGCAATCGTTCCCGGCATTATTTCGAAAGAAAGGCAACACGACAAATTGGGAGAAGAAATAGTATGTATAAAAGTCGCCAGCAGAGATTCCTGAGGTTTTACTTATTTCCGCCGGTTCTTTAAGATTCAGATTGTTCATTTATATTATCTGGTAAAACTTTAAGAAAAGGGAGAATATCCTTGCTAAAATTGCTGAACAATAGGATAATATACTAAAACGCATGCGTCAACATTCTTTCTTTATTTGTTATTCATTTTTAAAGTAGCTAAAACCCCGGTTGTTTTCAATTTTTCAGACCTGTTTGCCGCGTCATTAACATTGATCAGAGAAGATGATGCGCTCTTCGATATTAGTAATGATTAAATTTTTTTATGAAAAGATATTTTTTGGTGGTAGTGTTGTTTGCGATTGTCAGGTTGGCTTTCGGTGCTGGTGATACGACAATAGTCAGAAAAAACGGGATGCAGCCTGATGAGGATAATGCCGGATTGAAATTGCCCGCTGGTTTTGGGGCATGGATTGTTGCGGATAGTGTAGGTAAGGCACGGCATATTGTAACAACGCCCCAGGGAGCTATATATGTTAAACTGGATAAATTGATAAACGGAAAAGGGATACTCCGGTTAAAAGATGTAAATGGTGATGGGAAAATAGATGATATAAAAAGCTTTGGGAATTACCGGGGCACTGGTATTACCATTAAGAATGATTATTTATATGCTTCTTCCAATGATGAAGTGTTTCGTTACAAGCTGGATAAAAGTGGTGAAATAATTAACCCGGATGCACCGGAAAAAATTATCAGGGGTCTGGTGAATGGCAGGCAACACAATACCAAATCGCTTGTACTTGATGATAAAGGAAATATTTATGTTAACATTGGAGCACCTTCCAATTCCTGCCAGGAACAGGACAGGGGTGTGGGCTCAAAAGGGAAAGATCCATGCCCGTTATTGGATACTGCTGCGGGTATCTGGCAATTCAAAGCTGACAAATTAAATCAATCCTACAACGAAGGCATACGTTATGCCACCGGTTTAAGAAATGTAATGGGGCTTGATTGGAATTACGAGATAAACGAGTTGTTTGTAGTACAGCATGGCCGTGATCAGTTGGATATGTTCCCTGACCACTTTACCCCGCAGCAAAATGCTGTGATCCCTGCGGAAGAAATGTTTTTGATAAAAAAAGGAGCTAACTGCGGATGGCCTTATTGTTATTTTGATGTGCAACAAAATAAAAAAATGGTCGCTCCTGAATATGGCGGAGACGGTAAAAAAACAGATCGATGTGAAGGCACGGAAAAACCTATCGTTGCTTTTCCGGCCCATATGGCGCCCAACGCATTATTATTTTATACGGGAAATATGTTTCCTGAAAAATATAAGAACGGTGCCTTTGTCGCATTTCATGGTTCCTGGAACCGCTCCCCGGAAAAGCAGGAAGGTTTTTACGTAGCATTTGTTCCGTTTAAAGATGGTAAGCCCAGCGGTGATTGGGAAGTTTTTGCTGATGGTTTTGCTGGTGTGGACGTTGTTATGTCAACCCGCCAGGCGAAGCACAGACCATGCGGATTGGCACAGGGACCTGATGGTTCATTATATGTGAGTGATGATGTGAAAGGAACGATTTATAAAATTGTTTACAGAAAGATGTAAAATTCAAACAGCGATGAAGAAAACTATTTTTTTAATACCCGTATTTTCAATGTCACTGATCGTATTGGCAACATGGCCACCTGATAAAGCTACTATGGAAAGAGGTAAAAAAGTGTATAATGCTTATTGCATTACCTGTCACCAGGCAGATGGAGGTGGAGTGCCCATGCTTAATCCTCCGTTGGGAAAAACTTCCTATGTCCTGGGAAGTAAAACGAAATTGATCCGCATAGTCCTGAAAGGAATGGATACACATGAAGAAATAGAGGGGGAGACATATAGCAATACCATGGCGCCTCTTAATTATCTTACTGATCAGCAGATCGCGGATGTATTAACTTATGTCCGCAATAGCTTTGGCAACAAGGCTTCCGTCATTACTCCGGGGGATGTAAAATATGTAAGAGCGAGAACAAAGTGATACAGACGGTTGATTGATGTGGACATATGTCATTGACCTGGAATATTGGGATAATACTGCGGCTAAGCAATCGGCTCGCAATGCTATTCCACACAACTTATTGTCAGATCCAACCGGGAAGATTATTGCAAAAAATATAATGGGTGATGGAAGTGGAGAAAAAAAATGAACGGGAAATTGACAAGTAAAAAAATAACGTTCTATTAAACGACAGGTAAAAGATTCCGGCAATTTCAATTACCAGCCAAACAAGTTAACGACCATGACGTTTGGTTTTCCCATTTACCGTTGGAATAAATCAGCGTATTTATCAGCGCTTATCTTAACTTGCTTGTTTATTTAAAATCCGGAGTCTCATGGAAAAAATAACCCTTCTTATTTCTGATGATCATATGATGATACGTGAAAGCTGGAACTTTATTTTAAACAAAGATCCAAGGTTTAACGTAATCGCCTTAGCCAGGACAGGTGAAGAGGCTGTAGAACTGGTTAAACAGTTTCATCCGGATGTTGTACTCATGGACATTAACCTGCCGGGCATAAACGGCATCGAAGCCACACAAGTTATACGAAGTGTTTCACCCACTACCAAAGTTTTAGGCGTGTCCATGCATACCCAACCTGCTTATGTTCGCAAAATGATGCAACAAGGAGCCTGCGGTTATATTTCAAAGAATTCTTCTATGCAGGAAATGTACAAAGCGATCATTGCCGTGTACAATGACTACATATATCTATCCGATGAAGTTAAAGATACGATGGCTAGCCTCTCATTCAATAACCCTGATCAGCAAACAGCCTTTAATTCGATTTCCAAAAAAGAACTAGAAGTTGTTGAATTTATAAAAAAAGGATATTCATCGCGGGAGATAGCCGATTGTATGAAAGTGTCCACGAAGACGATAGAAAGACATCGATACAATATTCTTAAAAAACTGAAACTGAAGAATTCGGCTTCTCTTGTAAATTATTTTAATAATAATAATTGATTGCCTTTTCATGAAGGATCGCCGGTGTTTTAACAAACCGTGAGGATGAAAAGAATAAATAAGTTGTAATCTTTGTGCAAATTAGTTTGTAATCCGGACATCAGCATTCCATACCGTTTTTAAAGCAACCCTGGCCACTATGGCGTTGGTCATTTTGTTTTTGCTGTCCTGCCAGGTAAAAAGAATGGTAAAGGTCTCACTGGATATACCTGTTTCAGTGCAGGACCTTCCTAAGAATAGTAGTGTAAGTAGCTGTGCAAGTTTTGGCGATGTGAATGATAGTATCACAAGTTCACGGGTAAAAGAAGGATCTCCGCTTCTTTTTGTTTTACGCACGGCAATTTTCATAACCGACATGAATGGGGTTCATACAAAAGCTCCTCATTTTTTATTCAGTACGCCACCAGGCGGCGATATTCATTTGTTTCTTCGTTACAGGAAGATACTGGTCTGATCCTCGTTTCTCTTCGTTAATCAATTCTTTCAGGTGCAGGTATGCCCCAAGGCATACGTGTCATTTCAGGAGGCAGTATAAAACTTAATAAAAAACAATATGAATCATTCCACGATGCGGAGCGCATCCGTATTTGATGCGGCAGGGCTATTCACCTTGGCCTTACGGTTGGTGGCTGGCTGGACTTATTTTTCCGCCTTTTGGCGCAGGCTTGTTTTAGAAAATAAACTCGATCCAAACGAGGCCGGGTATATTGGCGAAAAATTCAATCATTTTCTTCCCCATGCATTAATTATAAAACCGGGTATTGAATACCTGGTGCAACATGATGAAACACTGTGGTGGTTCATGCTTGCCTTTACGATCATTGAAGCAGTAGTGGGTCTGCTTTTTATGCTGGGATGGTTTACACGTTTAATGAGCATCGGCATGGTATTATTGGCGTCAGGCATTTTGTTAGGCGCCGGTTGGCTTGGCACTACCTGTTTAGATGAATGGCAGATCGGTGTATTGGGAATCGCCGCAGGTTTTACTGTTTTTCTATCGGGTGGTGGACGGGTTTCATTGGATTATCGTTTAACCAATAAAAGCCACCATTTGAAAAATAAAAAATGGTTCAGCTGGATAAGTTCAGGTGAACTTTTGGTTTCAGCGAAAAAGCTGCAGGGTATAGCCGTCTGCGGAACCCTGGTTATTGTTTTTCTAACTCTTTTTACCAATCAATATTTTCATGGCGGGCTATGGGGCAAATTGCATAATCTTTCGGTTCGTCCGCACATCCGTATAACCAACGCTCATATTAAAAGCGATACATTGTCACTTACTATTTTTCGTGATGAAGGAGCAGATGTTTATGGTTCATTCCTGGTTGGTGTCACAGTGAAAGACGAAAGCGGGAATATACACTTGCACAAAGCAGCGACCGATCTGGCACAAATGCGGCCAGTAGATATCCATAACTTTTATATCGCCAAAGTGAAGCCAGGCAAACATAGTATGGTGATCCCACTGGGAGCAAAGGCAACGATCCGGATGACAGATACCATACTGCACCAGTTAAAACGGGAAAATAAATATTATATAGAGTTGACCGATATAAGCGGCATAGTATGGAAAGAAAGGATCAAATTATAAATTTATAAGTATGAAACAGTTCATAAAATTCACAGTAATAACTTTTGTACTAACCATCTTTTTTGCAACAACAAAAGCGCAAACAATGAATACCGGCAGCAATGAATACAAAGTAGTATTTCAATTATCAGACAATGATACCCTGGTGCACAAAACGTTGCTAAGACAACTCAACAATTTGCAAAAGGCAATGAACCATGTAAAGATTGAGGTGGTAACTCATGGGCCGGGTATTGAATTGTTGATGAGCACCACAGGTCTGGCCGGTAACATACAAGAGTTGCACAAAAAAGGCGTGGTGTTTTTAGTTTGCAACAATACCTTGTTAGAGAAAAAAATGGCGGCAGCCGCAATCTTACCGGTAGCAAATATTATTTCGGCCGGGATCGCACATATTATTAGAAGACAGGCTGAAGGCTGGAGTTATATCAAAGCAGGGTTTTGAGCATTGTAATTGAAGTCACAGGAGTTAGCGGAGGATTAACTTCTGTGACGCTTTTTACGAAACAGTCAACAAATAAATAGGCAATTCGTTATTTGATGAAATATGATCTATAAACTTATACATTCTAAAAAGAACGGGAAAACAGCGGGTAATATTTTATTTTTTATGTTGCTGCTATTTTTTGTTTTTAGCGTCGATGCCAGATCCTGGGTATTGAGACAGTTAATGACCGTGGGTTTGTTTAATGCAAAAATAGAAGAGAATGCTCAGGTCGGGCATCCGTTGCGGAATGATCTTTCGTTTTCTTTTAGTGATGCCGATGGAAAAGAAATGACCACAGCTGATTTAAAAGGCAAGGTCGTCTTCCTGAATTTTTGGGCTACATGGTGTCCGCCTTGCCGGGCGGAAATGCCTTCGCTCAATGAGCTGTACAATACACTAAAAGATGATGACAGGATTATTTTTTTATTCATCAGTGAAGATGAAGACAGTGTCAAAGCCATCAATTATTTACAAAAGAATGGATTTGATATTCCATTTATTACACGATCAGGCAATGTTCCTTCCCGGATTTTCAGCGGCACGCTGCCAACGACAATAGTTTTAAATAAAGAGGGTAGGGTAGTGTTAAAACACGAAGGAATCGCAAACTACAATACTGCTGAATTCCGACAGCAACTGAAGAATCTGTTTTGAACAGTGTTTCATGTGTAGCCTGCGTTAAGTCAGTTTCAAACCTCCTGAGCTAATAAAAACGCTGGATGTTCAATATTCCTCCGGCAAAAATGCAGAGGCTTTTGTATTGAATGAAAGCTAAAATTTCAATTATTATAACTCACCAACCATAATGGCATTAAGCCGGAGAATTATAGTTAGTAAAAGCTATTTCTGAAAAATAGTATTAGTAATCAAAATGAAAGTAGTGAAAACAGCTAATCTATAAAATTATCTTTGGTTGAATTGATCTCTTTCATGTTTTAATAAACATGGAATGCTACCTATTTGAGCATTTCCATACAGAAAGGAATGGTTAATATTATGAACAGCACGAATATGGACATGGAGTTAATCGTGATGTTTTAGAACCCTGGAATACTTTAATGATGTTATAAAACGGAAGCAATATAGCGGTTGATAATGTATTAAAATTTCTAAACATTGACCATGGATCCCAAAAACAAAAACTCCAGGCGTGATTTCCTTCAAAATTCGGTAATGGCGGCTGCTGCTTTTACAATTACTCCTGCCCAGGGTTCTGTGAGCCAGGATTGGATGAGTGCTGGCAAGGGAGCATCAAAGCATGCAGACGAAACAATTTTGTTTGCCTTTGATGATCATAGTATACCCTGGCAGCATAATTTAAAAATTACGCTTGTAGAAGCCCAAAAACATCCGACCAATCCTGTGTTGAGAAGAGGTCCGAAAGGCAGCCCTGATCATGGTCATGCTATTCTTTATGGCACTGTCATAAAAGATGGGGATAAATTCCGCATGTGGTACCTGGCCATGTTTGAATCAGAAATAAAAGGTGGGCAGGCGCCTGGTAACTGGCGCCCGATGTGTTATGCGGAAAGTAATGATGGGATCAACTGGATAAAACCTGAACTTGGATTAGTAGAGTTTAATGGCAATAAACGCAATAATATTTGCCTGATAGAAGGCACTCCACAATCGTTGACACGGATTAATGATTTTCTTTCTGTTCTCTACGAGCCGCATGATCCTGATCTGAATCGCCGGTATAAAGCTGTTTATATTGCGCATGTTCCTTATGATGATATTATTGGTGGCCTGAGTAATATTGGTGCGAAGGAAAAAACACCTTGTATTACCGTTGCAGCCACAAGTGCTGATGGATTAAGTTGGAAAGTTGTAGGAGACAGGCCCGCAGATGCCGGCGGTGAGCGTTTTGAAGTATCCAGCATCTACAAGTTTGGTGATTTTTATTATTCAACAGGGCAATTGATTTCGCCGTGGAGCTGGCTTCCGGATGGAAAAGATGCCGGAAGGGTTATCATGGTATACCGCTCTCCTGATTTTGTTAACTGGTCGAGGGCAAAGGCATTTGGGTTCGCCCGCCATGGGCAACTTACCAATCCGCCGGTGAAGGGACAGCAATCACATTTGGGTGTAGGACTTTGGAATCGCGGAAACGTACTTGTAGGACTATACGGTATCTGGCAGGACGGGCTGCCGGCTGCAGAACGACCTAAAGGGGCTTCACATCTTTTAGGAACACATGTTGATTTAGGGCTTTTAATCAGTAATGATGGCATTCATTACCGTGAGCCTATTGCTGATTTTAAAGTCGTACCAAGAGGGAAGGAAGGAGAGTGGGATGATACGGCCTTGCTACAAGGACATGCGTTTGTAAATGAAGGTGAGCAGACGATGATATGGTATTCGCACTGGGATACGAGTGCAAAATTGAAATCAATGGAAATCGGGCTGGCAACCCTTCGAAGAGATGGTTTCGGTTTTCTCTCTCGCAAAGAAGATGATAACGACGCCCATTTTATAACTGCACCGCTGGAAGCAGGAAGGAAAACAAACCTGGTAATAAATGCAGAAGGGCTTACTGCTGATGCGCCATTGACTATTGAATTACTT
>JAKFEJ010000645.1:0-1505 GCA_036675745.1 Chitinophagaceae bacterium
TGCCGTTGATAAAACACCCGTATGTGCCTGCTACTTTTTTCCTTAATGAAATAACACAACTACCAGCTGACCTGGAAAATTATGTATTGAAACCCTTGTTTTCGTTTGCCGGCCAGGGAGTAATCATTGACCTAACAACAGAAGATATTGAAAAAGTAAAAGACCCGGAAAACTGGATACTGCAGCGAAAAGTAAAATACGCTGATGTGATTGAAACGCCGGATGTGCCGGCTAAAGCGGAGATCAGGATATTTTATTTCTGGAAAGATGGGAAGACAAGACCTGTTCCTGCTAATAATCTTGCACGATTAAGCAAAGGAAAGATGATCGGTGTAAGATATAATAAGGATAAAGAATGGGTGGGTGGCAGTTTGTGTTATTTTGAAAACCCCTAAATCTCCGCCCTGTCTGCCAACAGGTAGGCGCGGCGGAGACTTTATACTCCGACAGAAAAAAGTTTCTTTATATGCAACACATTAAAAATATTGTTCCGAAAGAATTAGTTGAAGGAATCGCTGGTTATTATGCTCATGGTTCCAACATGACCTTTGGTTATATTGAAATAAAAAAAGGAACCAAGATGGCTGAACACAATCATATGCATGAACAGATCACTTATATCATCGAAGGACAATTAGATATGGTGATAGGTGGAAAAGATTGTTCATTAACCAACGGGATGTACTACGTCATTCCATCGAATGTGCCGCACGGGGCATTTGCTGTTACAGATTGTAAGGTGATTGATGTGTTTAACCCAGTAAGGGAAGATTATAAACCTATTCCAGGCTGATGGTTTTATTTAACTCTATGTACAAAACAAAACTTCCCTTTAACTTTTACCTGACAATAGGTTTAACTTTTGTTGTATTAATTCTTTTAATACCTGATAGTCTTATTAAAGCTCTTTTCTACAGCTTATTTGTATTCTTCTTTTTCTATATTGCTTTCAGCCGTAATGCGTGTACAGTAACATTGACAACAGAACGTCTTCAAGTTAAGTATATATATCCCTGGGAAAAAAATATATCTATACCAATAAGTTCTATAACTCAAATTGAATATGAAAAAGGATTTTATGATTTTATTTCCGATAAACCAAGAAGCGTTTATAACTTTCCGAAGCATTGCTCTGACCTGCTTATAATCATCCAAAAGGATGATGAGCACCCAAACATTCAAATTGAGATTAATACAAGATTTCTAGAATTTAACAGAACGCTCAAAAAATTAAATACTCTAGTTAATCCTTAAAAATTTTTTTCAACTCCATCAGCTTCGCCTGGAATGCATTCAAAGGTTCCTGTTTCTTATTCACCGGCTTCGGATTTCTGACTTCTGGTCTCTGACTTCTGACTTCCGTACTCCTCTCTCCTGCTTCTTTCATCGACAATGCAATTCTTTTCCTCGAAGCATCCACTTCCAAAACTGTCACCATTACTTTTTGATTCAGCTTCACGGCTTCATTCGGATCGCTGATATAACGGTTGCAGAGATGAGAAATA
>JAKFEJ010000099.1:0-1504 GCA_036675745.1 Chitinophagaceae bacterium
TTTCAACGTTGAAACCCATAGCGGATGAACATTCAGACAGGGAATCATTTTAAAAGATTCACCACCTGCATTGATAAAAATTTCTTTACCTCTTTCTTCTATCTCCTCCAATGTTTCCAGGCAATCGCTTACAAAGGCCGGGCAGAGTATTAGTAATTTTTTAATGGCTTCTTTGGGTAACTCTTCCAAACGAATATCGGTAAAAGGCTCTAACCAACCTTTACCTAATCGTGATTGAAAAGATATACTGTATCTGTTGGGCGGTATATTTAATTGCTGCATAACTAACCGGGTGGTAGCAAAAACCTGTCTTTTATAACAGGTATCATATCCCGCTGAACCAGGCGCACATTCGCCTTCTGATGCCAGGCATTTTCTTAAAGCATCAGGATCATTTCGGTGAAGATGCCTTGCAGGAATACCATGATAACTGAATAAAATATGATCGTAATTTTCAACCAGGTAAGGCTTTATATTTTCTGCCAGGGCATTGATATAAGAGGGATTGTCAAAGAATGGCTTAATAAATTTAAGAGCAAACGGGTATTTCTTTTTGCGGTGTATTTCTTTTGCATGCTCCACCGCTGTTTCATAAGACGACATGGCATAATGCGGATATAAGGGAACAGCAATAACCTCTTCAAGCCCCGGTTCTCTTTTCAATAAAGTATCAAAGCCCTTATCCGGCGTAAGACTGCCATATCGCATTGCAATTTCTACCGGTTCCTTTATTAATTGTTGCAATGCTTGTTGCAATTGCAGGGTCAATACGATCAAGGGCGAACCTTCTTTTGTCCAGATAGTTTTATAGGCTTCGGCAGATTTTGCTGCACGAAAAGGTGTAATGATTCCTTTTACTAATAATAACCGGAACAACCATGGCTTATCTATCACCCGCCCATCCATTAAAAATTCATCCAGGTAACGTTTTACATCTTTTACTTCTGTTGAATCCGGCGAACCCAGGTTCATTAATAATATTCCTCTTTTCATTTTTAAAAATCCCGGTAAAGGGGTTGGCAAAGGTAACTACTCATACAAATTCCTTTTTATTAGTTTTTCATGATCCGGGCAAGTAATTCATACGATGAATGTTTGCCTCTATCCTGATTTTCGTCAGTTCATGACTAAAATGACATTGCAGTGACATTTTTTTTAGCAACTTGAGGATGCCAACGGTATTTTTGCATAACCCTTTAAGTAAGAAAATAATGACGGCACCACGGGCAATTGATATCTCCAAATTTTATACGATAGGAATTAACTATAAAAAAAGTAGTGCTACTACCCGCGGATTGTTTGCCATTACTACTGAACACTATGCCGTCATTCTTGAAAAAGCCACAGGCCAGGGGTTCAGTGAATTGTTCATTCTGTCTACCTGCAACCGTACGGAAATCTATGGTTTTGCTGAAAACCCTCAGCAACTCATTAGCCTGCTATGCTCCGAAACAAAAGGTGATGCGGCACATTTTAATAAACTAGCTTATATAAAACACGGTAA
>JAKFEJ010000231.1:0-11010 GCA_036675745.1 Chitinophagaceae bacterium
CTCAATTTCCTGGAAGAAATAGTAGAAGCCGACCTGGCAGCAGGAAAGTATAAAACGATCATGACCCGGTTTCCGCCGGAGCCTAATGGTTACCTGCATATGGGACATGCTACCAGTATCTGTCTCAACTTTGGATTGAGCAAAAAATATGGCGGCGCCACCAATCTTCGCTTTGATGATACCAACCCGGTAACCGAGGAAACAGAATATGTAGACAGTATCAAGGAAGATGTAAAATGGCTGGGTTTTGAATGGAAGAATGAACATTATGCATCCGATTATTTTGAGGAACTGTATGAAATGGCGGTTAAGCTGATTAAAAAAAATTTGGCCTATGTAGATGATAGCAGTAGTGAAGAAATAGCGGCACAAAAAGGAACGCCTACCCAACCAGGGCATCGTAATAAATATGCTGACAGACCGGTAGAAGAGAATCTGCAATTGTTTGCGGATATGAAAGACGGGAAATATAAAGACGGTGAAAAAGTGCTACGGGCAAAAGTGGATATGGCATCGCCTAATATGCTGATGCGTGACCCTGTACTTTATCGTATCAAGCATGCTCATCACCATCGCACCGGTGATGACTGGTGCATTTATCCACTGTATGATTTTGCACATGGTCAGAGTGATTCCATAGAAAAGATTACACATAGTATTTGCACATTGGAATTTGTCCCGCATCGTGAATTATATGACTGGCTGATAGAAAAATTGGAAATATTTCCTTCAAAGCAATATGAGTTTGCACGCCGCAATCTTACGTATACAGTGATGAGTAAGAGAAAACTATTGCAACTGGTAACAGAGAAGCATGTGGATGGATGGGATGATCCCCGTATGCCAACGATAAGCGGCATGCGTCGTCGTGGATATACACCGGAAGCGATACGGGAATTTTGTGATAGAATTGGAATAGCGAAGCGGGATAATATTGTGGATGTGGGTTTGCTGGAGTTTTTTGTAAGGGAAGATCTGAATAAAAAAGCGTTGAGAAGGATGGTGGTGTTTGATCCGGTTAAAGTTGTTATCACAAATTATACAAACGAGGACGAGTTGTTAAAAAGCGAGAACAATCCTGAAGATCCGGATGGCGGGGAAAGAGAAATCCCTTTTTCGAATGAGATCTATATAGAACGGGAGGATTTTATGGAAAACCCGCCGAAAAAATATTTCCGTTTGGCACCGGGGCAGATGGTAAGATTAAAAAGCGCCTATATTATCAAATGTGATGAAGTGATCAAAGATGAGAAAGGAAATATAACTGAACTGCATTGTACTTATATCCCGGAAAGTAAAAGCGGATCGGATGCGTCGGGGATTCATGTAAAAGGCACGTTGCATTGGCTGAGTGTCAAGCATGCAGTAACTGTAGAAGTGAGGGAATATGATCGTTTATTCAAAGTAGAAGACCCATCCAGCGAGGAAGGTGATTTCAAAGACTATATTAATACGGATTCATTGAAAGTTGTAAAAACAGCATTTGCAGAACCATCTTTAAAGAATGCAAGATTTGAGGATCGTTACCAGTTTATCCGAAAAGGATATTTTACACTGGACAAAGATAGCAGTACCAGCGGAATGGTATTTAATAAAACGGTAGGGTTGAAGGATAGTTGGAAACCTCAGCCAGCTAAAAAGAATTAGAGAAAACAACGCTAAACACAGTTGTAATAATTGAAGTAAAGAGGCGTCAATTTTGCTTGATGCCTCTTTTATTTAATAAAAGCTGCCTGGTAGTTTCATTTATTCCGATACACTCATAATGCACAAAAAAAGAGGTGTTTATTTAAACACCTCTCAGGATTCCAGAAAAACCAAAAATGAACCGTCCTAAATAAATATTTATTTTTTTCGATCGGCAACAACCATTATCAAACCTGCGACAATAGCAATACCACCGGCATATACCGGCCAGCCGATCCATTTGTTTTCTTTTTTATTTACTTCCAATGGTCCGACATCTATTACTTTTTCTTCCGTCTGCACACTAAACCCGCGGAAAAGCAACATGCCAATACCAATTACGATCAGGATTATACCAATTGTTCTCATGTTTCAAATTGAATGATAACAGCAGAGCCGCAAATTATAAGCCATTCGTTTTTAAGCTCAAAGGGGTGAGCAGAACGAAGAGTATTGGGAAAAGTTGTAGCTTTTTTTCTACAGTTAGTCCGATGAGTAAATGTAAACACTTAGTTGTTGCCAGCTACTTGCTCCAGTTTTGCAAGTCAGTGATTTTAAAGCAGGTTATGTTCACGTATAGATTATACGTATAAAATTTTATTTTATGACGTATAAGTTATATTTTTGTACAAAGCGTGAATTATGGATGCAAAAGTTACTTTAAGTTTTGATGAAGGGGTGGTTAATAAAGCCAAGCGATATGCTGAAAAAAACAATATCAGCCTGTCCCGCCTGGTAGAGTTTCTTTTGCAAAAAACTACTGCTACCAATTATTCATCACTCGAAGATCTGCCTATTTCAGACTGGGTCAGCCAGGTAGCTGAAGGTGAAGCTGTTTATCAAACAAAAAAGAAAACCCGTAAGGCCACTAAAGCCGAATATTTCTCTTCTAAAAAATAATATGCGGATATTCCTGGATGCCAATGTGCTTGTATCGGTGCTGAATAAAGAGTATCCTTTATTTTCTTATTCCTCACGAATAGTAAGTCTTGCTGATCATAAAAATTTTGAAGTATTCACTTCCCCGATATGCCTGGCTATCGCTTTTTATTTTGCGGAAAAAAAGAATAAAAAATTGGCAAGACAGAAAGTAGGGTTGCTGAGTGAATATTTATCTATAGCCACTATTTCAGAAACGACAGTCAGAAGAGTGACAAAAAATCCGGCTATTCACGATTTTGAAGATGGATTAGAATACTACGCTGCATTGGATAGTAAATGCGAATGTATTATCACTGAGGATGTAAAGGATTTTTATTTTTCTGATATTGAAGTGATAACTACTGAAGGATTTTTTGAAAAATATCTTACACGAAAAACCCAGCCATCTTAGCCTGGTTAGTTCCAATCCCAACCTACTACAACCCATTCATCCAGTTTATCCCGATGAGTATGAATGTTTTTAAAACCCATTTTTTCATGTGCCCGTAGTGAACGATGATTACGGATAGAAATTTCTGTAATACAAAGATCGAATTGAGGTTGATAATTTTTTTTGTGATGCTGGTATAGTTTTTCAAAAAGGCCCTTGCCCCTGTATTCTTTTGCGATACAAACTTGCCCCATTACATAAAAACGATAATTATTCAAGAGTTCGTTATTCCAAAGAAGTTTATCAAAAATAGCGAACATGGGTTCAAGATCAGGCATGAGCTGACGACATTCGGGCAACATGGTTAAGGCATAAGCTACCACCTTGTCATCATCTTTGATGATAACAGATGGGGCCAGGTTGTGCATCTGTTCAAGTATTTTAAAGTCATGGCGAAGTGTTACAAAGCCCTGCGACCTTATTTCTGTTTCATCTAAATTTTGAATCAGGTTTTCATTTTGCAAATGAAGTATCTGTTGCAGGTCATGTGTCGTATTCGTAAGAAAAGGTTGAATCATTCAACATTTTTTTTCCGCTTGTTATCTTTTTTTGCTAAGGCGACCTGAATTTACGGGTAATCCGACAAAATCAGAAAATCGTAGTTTATCTTATTTATACTCTCCAAATACTTCTCTTAATGTATCGGCGATCTCTCCCAGTGTACATTTATTTTCTACTGCTTCAATAACAATGGGCATAATATTTTCATCACCACAGGCAGCGTCGTTCAATGACTGTAAGATATTATCACATTTAGCATGGTTACGGTTATTGCGCAAGGCTTGTAGTTTTTCACTTTGTACCTGCCGGATGGAATCATCAATCCTAAAACCTGGAACAGGTTCTTCTTTCAGTGCCTGGAATTTGTTTACACCTACAATGATTTTTTCACCGGTTTCAATCTGGCGTTGATACTGGTAAGCGCTGCGGGCAATTTCATCTTGTATAAATCCTTGTTCAATGGCTGATACACTGCCACCCATCGCATCAATTTTTTCAATAAGTTTTAATGCGGCTTCTTCCACTTGTTTTGTTAGCGATTCAACATAGTAAGAACCTGCTAAGGGATCAGCAGTATCAGGAGCACCGCTTTCAAAAGCTACTACCTGTTGTGTACGCAATGCAATTCTTGCAGCTTCTTCTGTTGGCAGGCTCAATGCTTCATCATAACCATTGGTATGCAAAGACTGTGTTCCTCCTAAAACAGCAGCCAGGGTTTGAATAGTTACTCTTGAAATATTATTGAGTGGTTGTTGTGCTGTTAATGTACTGCCCCCTGTTTGTGTATGAAAACGCAACATCATTGCCTTTGGATCTGTAGCGCCAAGTTCTTTCATTATATTGGCCCACATCCGGCGGGCTGCACGGAATTTGGCCACTTCTTCAAATAAATTATTATGCGAATTAAAAAAGAAGGAAAGACGTTTACCAAAGACATTTATATCCATTCCTTTTTCCAATGCAGCTTTTACATACGCCTTACCATTACTAAGCGTAAAAGCTATTTCCTGTACCGCGGTACTACCTGCTTCACGAATATGATACCCTGAAATAGAAATGGTATTCCATTTGGGCAGATCATTGGCACACCATTCAAAAATATCAGTGATGATGCGCATAGAAGGCTTGGGCGGATAGATATAGGTTCCTCTTGCGGCGTATTCTTTTAAAATATCGTTTTGAATCGTACCGGTAATTTTTTTCAGATCAGCGCCTTGTTGTTTGGCTATAGCAACATAAAAGGAGAGGAGAATAAAGCCTGTTGCATTAATGGTCATTGATGTGGAAATATCCTGCAGTTTAATTCCGCTGAACAATGTTTGCATGTCTTCAATGCTGTCAATCGCTACGCCTACTTTTCCAACCTCCCCTTCAGCTAATGGATGATCGCTGTCATAGCCGATCTGTGTAGGAAGATCAAAGGCAACACTTAACCCGCTTACTCCCTGGCTGAGCAAATAATGATAGCGTTTGTTACTTTCTTCGGCTGTAGAGAAACCAGCGTATTGTCGCATGGTCCATAGCTTGCCCCGGTACATATCGGGTTGTACTCCACGGGTAAAAGGGAAAGTTCCCGGATGCTGGATATCAGATACTGGTAAATCAGCACTGTCATAGATCTCTTTAATTTCAATACCAGAATCTGTATATTTTTTTTTCTTGGCCGACATAATCTACTTGTTGTTTCCGGTTATTGGTTACCAGCTTCTATTTCATGATTTTCTTCGCTTCATAGTTCAATGCTTCCAATACAATCGTATGCAAAACTCCTTTCTTTTGTGTCATTACGAAATCCAATAGCATTCTGTTAAGATCCAGGCCGGTTGCTTCTGGTGGTAATGATGCAGCAACCTGGTTAATAATAAGCATATTCTGATCTTTCAGATTCTTGACAGCTTCCCAGGCGACCGGGCTAACATAAATCTGTTGTGTTGCATTGTATTCACATTCCTGTTTTATACTTTCCAGCAACAATAATTGCATTTCTCTTGCATTCAAACCGGTTTGACTAACACGGCTTACCAGGTTCGGAATCGCTATTCTTTCCGCAAGCATTACCAGTCGTTCATAAGCCTGCAACTGCAATGGCCGGGTATTGAAAGAATCTTTATCATTAGTCGTTTTAGGAGCTTTGCGTTGCTGGTTGACCAGGTAGAAGCAATAGAAAGAAATCAGTAAAGCGACAAGGGCCATTAGAACAATGATCATGTTTTGATCCATAGGAAAAATGTATTTTATGCGACAAATGTAATGAAGCTACAGCGAGTTGCAAATGAATACTCGTTTTTGTTAAAATGTGTCTTGCAAAAAACGGGTACTCTTTGCCTGCGAAATATTGTTTATTTTTGCATCATGGAAACAACAGTAACAACACCGGTTACATTAACCGAAGGCGCTATCAAAGAAGTTAGGAAATTGATGTCCACCGGGGATTTTGATACTACCCAATCGCTGAGAGTAGGTGTGAAAGGAGGCGGATGTTCCGGCATGACCTATATTTTAGGGTTTGATCAGAAAGCAGAAAACGACCAGGAATTTGAAATAGAAGGCATACCCTGTATCATGAATAAGTCTCATGAACTCTACTTACTTGGTATGCAGGTGGATTGGGTTGATGGATTAAATAATCGCGGATTTACTTTTCGGAATCCGAATGCCAGCAATACCTGTGGCTGCGGAACAAGTTTCGCAGTATAGCCGTCTCTGCCGCAACGAAGAACTTAGATCAAGCATAACATTATAAAAAAGTTTCCGCAGGGAAGCTTTTTTTGTGAAATAAATTAAAAAGCCTGTCTCATTTTGAAAGAGACAGGCTTTGATTATTACAAAATAAAATCGTTATCAGCTTTTTGCCGTTGCCGGTCTTGCTTCAGGTTTATTACTACTTACCGTTCTTGCTTTTGCGTCTTCTTTTTTGCCACTTCCCAGATCCAGCAGGATAGGAGCAGCTACAAATACAGAAGAGTAAATACCGGTAACAACACCGATCAGCATAGCGAAGGCGAAACCTCTTGTTACTTCTCCACCAACAAGGAACAGGATCAGGATAGTAAGGAATACAGTTAATGAAGTCATGATAGTACGGCTTAATGTTTCATTAATGGCCCTGTTGATCGTTTGTGCCAGCGGTGCAGTTGGATACAGGCGACGATCTTCACGGATACGGTCAAAGATGACCACCGTATCGTTCATCGAGAAACCGATCACTGTCAATAAGGCTGCAATAAAATGCTGGTCTATTTCTAATGGGAACGGAACGATAGCCTTGGCAAAAGAGAAAACGATCAATGTTACCAATACGTCGTGGAGCAATGCTACGATAGTTCCCAATGAATATCTCCAGTCCCGGAAACGCAGAAAGATATAAAGGAAGATCACGATCAGGGCAAAGATGGTAGCCTGGAAAGCACCTTTTTTCAGGTCATCTGAAATGGTGGGTAATACTTTCTTAGAGGCGATCTTGCCGACAGCGGTAGAACTCTCATCGGCATTATCAAACTTTGTAAATGAATAACCTGCCGGCAAATGCTTTTGCAGGCCGGCAAATAACTTTTGGAGTACCAATGAATCAACTTCCGGCCTTGTGTCTTTTATAAGGTAGGAAGTTGTGATATCAAGTGTGCTGGCATCACCGACTGTTTTGATAATAGGATTTTCATCTTCAAATGCAGTCTTCAATTCATTCCGGATCTGCTCAACTTCTTTACCTACATTTTTATCAAAACGAACTGTGTAACTGCGTCCACCGTCAAACTCAACGCCATAATCAAATCCGTTGATGAAAGATGCTATACCTAATCCCAATACAACAAATGAAATGATATACGCTGTTTTCCTGAATTCAATGAATTTATATTTAGCATGCTGGAAAATGCTGCGGGAAACACCTGTGAAATATTCAAGATGTTTTTTCTTGCGGGTGAATATATCACTCACCCAACGGCTTACCAGGATACCACAGAATAAAGACAACAGAATACCAATTATCTGTGTAGTAGCAAATCCTTTTACGGGACCCAATCCAAAATAGAAAAGGATGATCGCTGTAAGGAGGGTAGTGATATGTCCGTCTAATACAGGAGGCAATGATCTTTTGTAACCATCAGTGATAGCCTGGGCATAACTTTTACCCCGCGTCAATTCTTCTTTGATCCGTTCATAAATAAGTACGTTGGTATCCACCGCCATACCGATCGTCAATACCAAACCAGCGATACCCGGAGCCGTTAATGTAGCACCAAGGCCTGCGAGTATACCAACTGTAAATAACAGGTTCAGGATTAGAGCAATATTTGCTACCCATCCGCTGGTATTATAATAGACCAGCATTAATATAAAGATGACAAGGAACGAAAGCCCAAACGCAAGCATACCACCCTTGATAGCTTCTGCTCCTAATGTAGGTCCGACAGTTTGTTCCTGTACAATTTTTGCAGGTGCGGGGAGCTTACCAATTTTCAGCATGTTTGATAAATCTTCAGCTTCTTCTACAGTAAAACCTCCACTGATTTGTGAAGTGCCGCCGTCTATCACTCCATTAACATGTGGCGCCGAGTAAACCATATTATCCAATACAATGGCAATGGGTTTACCAACATTTTCACCAGTCATTTTCGCCCAGGCTTTTGTACCTGTGCTGGTCATTTCCATATTTACTTCAGGACGGCCATTCTGATCAAAGTCGTGACCGGCATTGCTTACTGCATCTCCTTCGATCTTTGCTTTTTCACGGCCAAAAGTTTTAATAGCATACAATGGAATAAGGTCTGATACTTTTTTATTCTTATCTCTTTCTGCAATACCATACATCCAAACCATTTGTGCAGGGAATGCAGCTCTTATAGAAGGTGATTCAAGATAACTGCGAACGAGGGCTGTGTCTTTTGTAGCTACAGAACCTATTGCTGCAGGGAAACGGGTCTTACCTTCTTCCTGGTAGGGTTGAAAAAATTGAATGTAGCCATACAAATGTTTTTTCAGGTCCGCTTCTTCCGTTGATGCTGCCGTTTGCGTACTTGTATCATCATCATTTTCGAGCTTAGCCAGGCCGGTATCTTTTTTAACGGAATCAGTAGTAGCTGCTGTTTGTTGATTGGTAGAATCCGCAACTTTCAGGGCGGTATCTTTTGTGGTAGCCTTGCCACCCTTCATAGTATAAAAAACAGCATCGGCCTTTTCAATAGACTGACCTAATTCCTGAATATTGAACACTTCCCAAAACTGCAGGTTGGCTGATGATTGCAACAATTTTCTTACTCTTTCCTTATCTTGTATACCTGGTAACTCTACAGTGATAATGCCTTTTTCACGATCAGGATTAATATTGGGTTGTGCAACACCAAACTGGTCGATACGGGTGTTAAGGATACGGAAGGTATTATCAAACGCATCTTTTGCAAGGCCATCCAATACAGCAGTCACTTTGCTATCGCTGTCGCCTACTTTGATAAGATCTCTATTGGCTGCAGCAAACAGGCCTGATAATTTATTATCACCAACCAGTTTTTTATATTCTTCAGAAAAAAGCCTGATAAAATTTGCGTCGCTGTTGGCTTTACGTTTATTCGCATTTTCCAGGGCCTGCAAAAAGTTTGGATCCTTGGAATTATTGGCTAAAGTTTTTAATAAACCGGTCATTTCCACTTCCAGCGTAACGTTCATTCCACCTTGGAGATCAAGACCAAGATTTAATTCCTGTTCTTTCGCTTTTTGATAGCTGATAGCTCCGGTAGGGCCATATGTAACGGTTACGTCTTTGGTACTGTCCAATAATCTTTTTAAGCGATCTGCTTGTACTTTGTCCAGGAATTCCTGGTAAACAGCCTGGGAGTCTTTGTTGCCGGGAAATTTTTCCGCAACACTTTGGTAATTCACTTTTGTAAAACTGGCAGCACGGGCTTCCATCTTTTTTTCATGTCCACGTACAAACCAGGTAAATGAAAGCTGGTAGATAGAGTAAATAATCAGAAGAATAGTAAAGAAGCGAACCAAACCTTTAAGTTGCATACGTTTTGGGTATTTTAAGTCTTTCTTACTGGTGCGTCAAGCAATGGGCAAGACTTTACACTAAGTTTTTAAGGACGGCAAAGATAGGGCTTTCATATATATGTTGAAACTGTGTCTTTGTACCTCTTTTTAGGATAAATTATCTTGATTCAGAGCAATTTAGAGGCGGGTAAAAGAAATAGCCGGCAAGAGGCTAAATAAATCAATAAACTGCTGGTTTTGAATTGGATGCATTTACTTCTCACTTCAAATCTTTTAGACTACTGGAAAATATCCGGTCAGTCACCAATTTTTGGAGTGATATTAAAGGAAAACCATGTGTAAAAAAGTAAGCTCTCTTATACTTATCTGGCTTGTTTCAAAATTTACTCAGCATAAGATGCAATGATCAGGTTTTGCAAATAATGAGGTTTACATAAGCGCTTTTTATTATAAACTTTTGATTCATTCAAATCCATAAATTTGCATCCGCTTGCCATAGAATGAATTGATTTATTCATTTTACCCATCAATAAATAAACCAACATGCAGTTATCTTCTCTTTTGGATCGATTCAATGAACCCGAAACATTGAAAATGGCGAAACTTGGCCGTGAGCTCAGGGCTAAAGGCGTTGACGTAATTGACCTTAGTCTTGGTGAACCTGATTTTGATACACCCCAGCACATTAAAGAGGCTGCGATAAAAGCCATCAATGATAACTGGAGTCATTATACACCAGTTCCGGGATTTCTGGATCTGCGTGAAGCTATATGCACCAAATTAAAAAGAGATAATAATTTAGACTATAAGCCTGCTAACATTGTTGCTTCTACAGGTGCCAAGCAAAGTCTTGCCAATGTGATCCTCGCATTGGTTGATGATAATGAGGAAGTGATCATTCCTACACCTTACTGGGTTACTTATTCCGAGCTAGTAAAAATAGCCCGTGGTAAAGTAGTGGAAGTTCGTACATCGTTAGAAAGTGGGTTTAAGATAACACCTGCTGAATTAGAAGCTGCGATCACAGACAAAACAAAAGTGTTTATGTTCTCTTCGCCCTGCAATCCATCAGGCGCAGTATACAGCAAACAAGAATTAGAAGGATTGGCAGAAGTATTCAGGAAGCATCCGCATATTTATATTCTGGCTGATGAAATTTATGAATACATCAATTTCGTAGGCAAGCATGAAAGCATTGCACAGTTTGATGACCTGAAAGAAAGAACTATTGTAGTAAACGGTTTGAGTAAAGGTTTCGCTATGACAGGATGGAGACTCGGTTATATTGCAGCCAATGAAGAAATTGCCAAAGCTTGTGAAAAATTGCAGGGGCAGTTTACCAGTGCCACCTGTTCTATTACGCAAAAAGCAGCTGTAGTTGCTTTAACCACCGATCTGAAACCTTCTCATGAAATGACAAAAGAATTTACAAGAAGAAGGGCAAGAGTAATGGAATTAGTAAA
>JAKFEJ010000534.1:0-10967 GCA_036675745.1 Chitinophagaceae bacterium
GGCAGGTCACCAACAGGAATATTAGTTCCGGCTGGAGTTAAGTGCCATCCATTGGGAAGTCTCACTCTTTTCTTTTCAAGCTCAGCAAGTGTTTGAGAGTTGGAAATCGTGCAGGCAAGGATACAAACTAATAAAAGGGGCAGGAGTTGAAGATGCTTTTTCATGTGCGCAAAGTTCTTTTCTTATTGTAACGATGAAGGGAATACTTCTATTGATAATATAAACTTAATAAGAACTATCCGTCATATAAAATTTAAAAAACAATTGTAGGCCTCTTTACAGTCATTTGTTCAATGACGATTGAAAAGGCGAAGAGGATATCGCTAAATTGATGGCTATATCAATAGTAGTAAGCAGTCGGAATTGTGAGAATTTCCGGCTTTTCTATTATTGTGTAAATATTAAAATATAAAGAAAACAGATCCGCATTAATTGTTTTTGTCTGAAATTAATAGAACACATCAGAGTGTTTGCAGAAAGAAATAACGTAGCTTTTTATTTCTTCCTCCTGAGAACAACCGCCGCATTTTGTTGCAGATCCGCACTGAAACGAACCTGGTAAACATCTTCGCCGTCATGTACTATCAGCAAGCCGGTATTGGGCGGATATTTTCCAAGATTTTCTGCATACAGAACCAATGTGATCTCATCACTGCCCGGCTGTATATAAATGGTTTTTTTGATCGCAGCTGCTTTCAATCCTTGTTTGGCTAACAACAGCTCTCCGTTTAATAATACGCTTACTGTGTCGCCATCAATTTCTCCGTTATCATAGAGCTTTAATTCAAGACTGTCAGATTTAAATTCAACAATTTGCGGCGCTACTGTTTTTCTTTGCCCGACAAAAGCGGCTGCAGACGACAATTTAAATTCGGGCTGAGATGTCCCGGTGATTACATCTTTCTTTTGTTCCGCCGTTTTTGCAACTGTAGAAGGATCAATTTTTTTAGTCTCTGTTTTGGCTTCGGAAATTGTTGCTATGGGTTCATTTATTTTTACATCCGGGGCCTGATTTTTTATATCGGGTTTTGATATCGTGCCAGTAACATCCTTTTTTTGTTCTGTGGGCATGTTGCTCGCAGGCGCCCCGGATTTTCTTATTCCTGTAGATGCAACGACATCTTCTGAAACTTGCACAGCTTCATCTTTCTTAGCAACAGCTTCTTGTTTTTTTACTTCTGTTGCAGAAGCTTTAGTAGTAATATCGCTTTTTGATCCCGTTACAATTGCAGTAGATGTTAAGGCGGGAGACTTTTGAGGTTCCGTCTTTGTAATGGTCGCTTCCGTTTGCTTTTTCTCTTCTTTTTTATTGACAGCTGCAATTTTAGTTTCAGCAGCAGGGGCCTTTTGATTCGCTGCGGCTATTCGTTCGTCGTTTATTTTCGATTCTTTATAAAAGGCAACATCATTTGCAAGATTCAATTCTTCAAGGTGAGGGAAAATTTTAGACTTTGAAATATCTGGTTCTGACGTAAGACTTATTTTGCCTGAGATAGAATAATAGCGGTGCTTTTTAGATTCAGTCGTTTTCCAGTCGCCATCCAGCCGCCAGATGCTGTCCTGTAAATTGCGACGAAAAGTGCTGATTAGCTTAACTCCTTTATCCGGGTTACGTGGAAAATTATGGCTGATAATATCGTCGTCCTTTACCTCACAAACATCATTTTCGATAGTTCCTTTTATTCTTTTTACAATATAATACAGTGTGTCATTTACGATAAAGTTCATTCGTGAATACCCGTATACTTTTCCCTTATACTGGGTAAGGGCTATTTCAAAAGACTGATCCTTGCGTACGGTAGTGCTATCATTGCTTAATGTACCTATCCACAAACCGGTAAGCGATTTTTGTGCATGAAACACAAGAGGAACAAATAATAAAAGGGAAAGCAGTTTAAGAGTTTTCATTTAGTTATGGTCTGCAAAGCAGTCTTGGTTAGGGATATCAGGTTTCTATATACTAATAACGAAACCAGGCCGTTTTGATTGTGCAGCTATTTCTGTAAAAACCCAATAAAAAAGCTTCTCACGAGGAGAAGCTTTATATAAGTTTTGAATGATAGGATTTTTACTAATTATCCTCTTTCTTTTTAATGTCGATCTTTACATCTTTACTACCTACAGTTGCGCCCTTCTCACCTACTTTTACCCCGGTTCCGCTTTTTGTTTTTACTTCAGCACCATCAGACCCTATTGAGATCTCCGTTTTTTTAGGTTCTGCGGCCGGAGTCGTTGTTTTAGCCGGTTGTTCCTTTATGGTTGTTGTTTCTTCTTTCTTTTTTTCATTGTTGCAGGCAAGCATTATCAACAGCAATGACCCCGCAAATAACTTTACAAATCCTGTTTTCATATTAACGATTAAAGTTGAACAAATAGATGTTAACGATTCATTGAAGCAAGAAACTCTTCATTGCTTTTTGTTCCTTTCATCCGGTTTTGCAACTCTCTCATCGCTTCTTCCACATTCATATCTGCAAGGAAAACACGAAGCAGGTTCATCCGTTGTAATACATCTCTGTCCAATAACAGGTCATCGCGGCGTGTTGAAGAGGCTGTCAGGTCAATAGCAGGATATATGCGCTTATTTGATAAACGACGTTCCAGTTGCAATTCCATATTACCGGTTCCTTTGAATTCTTCAAAGATCACTTCATCCATTTTACTACCTGTATCTACAAGCGCTGTGGCAATAATTGTGAGTGAACCACCAAATTCAATTTTTCTTGCAGCTCCAAAGAATTGTTTTGGTTTCTGCATGGCATTTGCTTCTACACCACCGGATAAAACTTTACCACTTGATGGCGCAACGGTATTGTGTGCACGTGCAAGACGGGTAATAGAATCCAAAAGTATTACAACATCATGGCCGCATTCTACCAGGCGTTTCGCTTTTTGCAAAGCCATAGTTGAAACCTTTACGTGTTTCTCTGCTGGTTCATCAAATGTTGATGCAATTACTTCAGCTTTCACACTGCGTTCCATATCTGTTACCTCTTCCGGGCGTTCATCCACCAGAACAACCATCAGGTAACATTCAGGATGATTTTCCGCAATAGCATTGGCCACCGCTTTCAGCAACATGGTCTTACCCGTTTTAGGCTGTGCTACTATCAATCCCCGCTGACCCTTACCGATGGGTGTAAACAGATCCATGATGCGGGTAGAATAATCGCCGGGGGAAGTAAAAAGATTTAACTTCTCAAAAGGGAATAAAGGCGTCAGGTAATCGAATGGAACACGGTCACGAACTTCATCGGGACCTTTTCCATTGATCGTGTCCACTTTTAATAAAGCAAAATACTTTTCACCTTCTTTTGGAGGACGCACAGCTCCATGCACTGTATCTCCTGTCTTTAAACCAAATAGTTTTATCTGTGAAGGGGAAACATATACATCATCGGGTGAGGAGAGATAGTTGTAATCAGAAGACCGGAGAAAGCCATAACCGTCAGGCATCATCTCCAGCACACCTTCTGAAAGGATCACCCCATCAAACTCAATATTGAAATTCTGTTCACGCCTGTGTTGAAAGGGCTTGTTTTGTGTAAAATTATTTTCTGCTCCGGTAGCTGGTGAATTGCGGTTTATGTTTGCCGCACCTGATTGCTCGGTTTGTTGATCTTCCTGTTCGAAACTTTCTTCCTCAACATCAGGTCCTTGTTGTTCTTCAATTGCCGGTTCAGCGGGTTCTTTCTCGTCAGCCTTTTTACGGGCTTTTTTTACAGGAGGTTTTTCCTCTTTCCTGGACGACTGCGAAGTCCCGGCCTTTTTGATTATTTTTTTCTCAACTGCTGTGGGTGGTGCGGAGTGGTCCTCTATTACTGCTTCTTCAGTAGTATTGCCCGTGGTAGCCTTGATAATACGTTTGCGTTTCCCTTTGTCATCAGCATTGGCAGCGCCTTTGGAGCCGGCAACAGCCTGGCTGTCCAATATTTTATAAACAAGTCCTTGTTTATCTAATTTTTTTACATTGGGAATATTGAGCTGCTCGGCAATGTCCAGCAGTTCAGGAACGAGCATATCGTTCAGTTGCAGAATGTCGTACATACAAAAATCTTGAAGTTTAATACTGTGACTTTGTCACTTGAGTCTGAAAAATTTGAAAAAGTTGAGTTTACTTGAACGGATAGGTAGGTTTCTGATGAGCCAATAAAACAGGAGAACAAATTACTTATCAGCCTCTTTCCGATGCAATAATACAGTCTTTTTCGTAAAAACAAAAATTTTTGACCAGCAGGCTTTTGAAGGGTGCCAAACTTTTAACAGTACAGATATCCGCCTGTATTGATCATAATCATAACTCAATATAAATACTGCCCTTCATGCTTTACCTTTGCCCCTCTCAAAAAAGAAGTATGTTCAATAAGCGGGTAAAAATTAAAGAATTGCTGGCACAGGAACCGGCAAACCAGGAAATAACAGTAATGGGATGGGTGCGTACATTCCGTAATAACCAGTTCATTGCGTTGAATGACGGTTCTACGAATAATAACCTGCAGGTAGTAGCGGGATTAGGGAAGTTTGATGACGATTTATTGAAAAGAATAACAACATCTGCTTCTTTGAAAGTAACAGGCATTTTAGTTCCTTCATTAGGAAAAGGCCAGAAAATGGATTTAAATGCAACAACTATCGAAATATTAGGTGATAGTGATGCTGAAAAATATCCAATACAATTAAAAAACAGACCCACTCTTGAATATTTAAGGGAAATAGCTCATCTGCGTTTTCGCACTAATACATTTGGTTCTGTATTCAGGGTACGTCATTCACTGGCTTTTGCCGTTCATAAATTCTTTAATGATAAAGGATTTGTTTACATGCATACTCCCATTATCACGGCCAGCGATGCAGAAGGCGCCGGTGAAATGTTTAAAGTAACAACCCTGCCTCTTGAGAATGCCCCAAAAGATGAAAAAGGAAATATTGATTTTAAAGAAGATTTTTTTGGCCGCTCTACCAATCTTACTGTAAGCGGCCAGCTCGAAGGTGAATTAGGTGCTACGGCTTTTGGCGATATTTATACATTCGGTCCTACTTTCCGTGCGGAAAACTCTAATACAGCCAGGCATCTTGCAGAATTCTGGATGATAGAACCGGAAATGGCATTCTATGATTTAGAAGACAATGCCAACCTTGCCGAGGAGTTTATAAAATATCTTATCCGGTATGCAATGGATAACAACAGGGAAGACCTTGACTTTTTAGCACAGCGCCTGCAGGAAGAAGAAAAGCAATTGCCACAGGATAAGCGCAGCGAAATGGGATTGATCGAAAAACTGGAATTTGTTCTTAATAATGATTTTGAACGACTGACCTATACAGAGGCTATTGATATTTTAAGAGAAAGCAATCATAATAAGAAAAAGAAGTTTCAATTCCCGATTACAGAATGGGGCATGGACTTACAAAGTGAGCATGAAAGATGGCTGGTAGAAAAGCATTTCAAAAAACCTGTTATCCTTACTAATTATCCTGCCGCTATCAAATCATTTTATATGCGGCAGAATGAAGATGGCAAAACCGTTGCTGCCATGGATATCCTGGCTCCCGGTATTGGCGAAATTGTTGGCGGCTCACAACGGGAGGAGCGGTTGGATAAGTTAGAAGCAAGAATGAAGGAATTGAATATTCCCGCTGATGAGCTGTGGTGGTATTTGGATACCAGGCGTTTTGGAACCGTTCCACACGCCGGCTTTGGATTAGGTTTTGAACGAATGGTACAGTTTGTTACCGGTATGACTAATATCAGGGATGTAATCGCTTTTCCAAGAACGCCGAAGAGTGCAGAGTTTTAGGGCTAAGAGTTGAAAAAGAAAAAGAGTCAGGTTGAAACTTCTTTATTATAGTGTGACGAAAGAAAATCACAGAGTGTGTTTAAACAGGTTGTAGAGAGACTCTTCACTTATCGGAAATCCCTCTTTTATCTCCTTTTCTCTTTGAGCTCTTAGCTATTCGTGTAGACACATCACCGGTACATGCGATTGAAACACCAGTTGTTTTGTTGAACTTTTTTTGAACAACCCTTCCAGTAATTTGTGTTTTTTGGGAATAGTAATGACGATATCAAGATTATTTGTTTCTGTAAATTCATTGATGCCGTCTTCAATATCCTTGTGTTCTATATAATGATACTGCGGATTCAGTTGTTCAAAAGCAGTATGTAAAAAACCTGACTGTACAGGCGTGTCTGCTTTGAAATACCGGTTGTCGTGGTCTACATTCAATACATGCAATTCTGCCTGGAATTCTTTTACAAGTGTCCTGATTACCGGGATCGGGGTTGTTTCTTTTACTTCCCGGAAATCGCAGGCAAGGCCAATTTTTTTTATCCCTGTTCCATATTCTTTACCGACCGGTACGCAGATGATTGGCCAGCTAAGATGCTTTATAACTTTTAATGTGTTACTGCCAAATAACGCTCTTTCAACAGCAGAATGTCCTCTCGTTCCCATCACTACGGTAAAAGGCTGTAATGTTTTACAGCAATCTTCTAATTCATCAACTAAACTACCCAGACGGGCTTCGGTTCTGATTTCCAGGGCTCCCGAAGTAATGTGCTCCAGGTCTTTCTTTAATTGGGCCAGTTTGTTTTCAGCAGCCTCTCTCATTTCGTCAACGGATAATAATACAATAGGAGTATCTGAAACGCTTAAAGGCAACTGGTAAACATGGAATAAAAAAATGTTTGCTTTTATTGCCAGCGCCATATCCGCTGCGTAGTTGGTTGCATTTAGTGCCGCGGGGGAAAAATCAGTAGAAACAATTATTGTTTTCATACATCATATTTGATAATAAAGGTAACAATAACAATGCCCGGCTTTGCTGAAAAAAATCAGTAATGGTACAGATTGAAGTATGGATTTTTCCCCCGGGAGTGTCTTATTGAAAATTTAATTATGTCAGTAATCAATACGGCAATCAGCGAAAACCGCAGAGCTGGAGTAAGACACCCCAAAAAACATACTCCTAAAACGGATATGACACCCATGGTGGATCTTGGGTTTTTGTTAATCACCTTTTTTGTGATAACGACAGAATTAAGTAAACCTGCCACGCTGGATCTGAGTATGCCAAAGGAAGGGTCGCCTATGCATTTGTCCAATTCTGATGCTTTAACTGTTTTATTGGGTAAGAATAATACCATTTATTATTATCATGGCGACTGGAGCGATGCGATGAAAGCAAAAGAAATCTTTCAAACAAATTTTTCTGTAAAGGACGGATTTGGAAAAGTGATCCGTGAAAAACAACAGTGGCTTGATGCCAGCAATATAAAAGAAGGAAGAAATGGATTAATGCTTCTGATTAAACCGGGAGAAGATGCAGTATATAGCAATGTAATAGATATGCTGGATGAGGCATTGATTAATGAAGTAAAAAAATATGCAGTACTGAAACAACAGGATGAAGAAATAAAATACCTGGAAACCATAGAAAACCAGAAATAGAAAATTATATAACAACCGCCAATATTTCTTCAATAAGCTAAAACCCGGGAATCTATTTATTATATATTAGCCCCACTCATTTCATTTTTACATATTCTACAAGGAGCCTGGCAAGCCGCTTAAAATAGCTTTTGTCCAGCCATTTTGCCGTTCGTAAAAGCTACAGCCCGGCTTAATAAACCTGGTTTTTAAGGTTAAATTCACTACCAGCCTACATTTCATGGGAATAATACGCCCTGTTTATTAACCATTACCTGAAATTATTTGGTACTTTGTGTTGCATAGTACCAAATATCACCTTATCTTTGATTTGTCATTGATCTTAAATATGCAGTTATGAATATCGAAAACACACAGAGCCAGATGCGGAAAGGGATATTGGAATTCTGCATTCTTTCCGTCATACGCCGGGGTGAAGCTTATCCCAGTGATATAGTGGAAGAAATGCGGGCGGCCAATCTCCAGATATTGGAAGGAACTTTATATCCCTTACTGACCCGATTGAAAAATGCAGAAATGCTGACCTACCGGTGGGTAGAAAGTAATTCCGGCCCGCCCCGAAAATATTTTTCACTTACAGCAAAAGGAGAATCATTTTACCAGGAATTGGAACAAACATGGCTGGAACTTTCAAACGGGGTAAATGCTTTAGCAAACAAATAATCACAAGAAAACAAGAACAACCTCAACCAAAAAAATATATAAGATGAAAAAGATTATCAACATAAACCTGAGTGGCCGGGTGATACCAATCGAAGATTCGGCATACGAAAAATTGCAGGCTTACATTGAAAGTCTTCGCCGCTATTTTTCTCATGAAGATGGACGTGATGAGATCATCAACGACATTGAAAGCCGGATTGCGGAACTGATGAATGAAAAAATCCGTAAAGGGGCTTCCTCTGTTACTGATGCTGATATTGATGAAATCATTGCTTCTATGGGAAGGCCCGAAGATTTTGATGCCGCAGAAGCTGCTGAAACTGTAGATCAGTCTCAACAAAGCAGGCAACAAAATACATATACAGAAAGAAAAGCAAAGAGGCGTTTGTATCGTGATACCAGCGACAAATTTATTGGTGGTGTATGTAGTGGTATTGCCGCTTACCTGAATGTTGATCCTGCTATTGTACGTATTCTTTTTGCCATTATTACTTTCGGCGGCTTTGGCTTAGGCTTTTTGATCTATATCTTATTATGGATGATCCTGCCTACAAAAGACCTGGAAGGATATTCCGGAAAAAGATTGTACCGCAATCCTGATGACAGGGTTATTGGCGGTGTTGCCGGGGGCCTTGCTGCTTATTTTAACAGGGAAACCTGGATCATCCGGTTAATATTTGTCGCTCCTTTGGCCTTAAGTATTTTACTCGGCATATTCAGAGGATTTTCCTGGGGATATGATTTTGATATTTTTCCCAATATTGTTTTTGGTTCGTTGAATGGCACATTTGTTCTTATATATATAGTCCTGTGGATGGTATTACCCGAAGCAAACAGTACCTATGAAAAAATGGAAATGCGGGGCGAAAAAGTAGACGTGAACAGCATCCGTCAGAATGTACAAGGGGGAATGGATAGTATGAAGGACAGGGTAAAAGGCTGGAGTGAAGAAGTAAAAGAAACTGCACAGAATTTTGGTGAAAAAGCAAAAGAATTTGCAAACACAAGGGGAAAAACTTTTGCTTCAGAGGTTGGTGATACAGCCCGTCGCGGCGGCCGTGGTCTTGGACATGCCATTGGTGTTTTGTTCAAAGTGTTTTTCCTGTTCATCGCCGGTACTATCGCCTTTGGTTTGTTTGTAGCATTGATTGCTTTGATCTTTGGCGGCGTAGCCTGGTGGCCTGTCAATAATTTTTTATGGACGAGTAAATGGCAACAGATCTATGCGTGGGGAACATTGATATTTTTCCTTGGCGTTCCCCTGATCGGTTTCATTACCTGGATTATCCGCCGCATACTTCGTGTAAAATCCCGCAACAGCTATCTTGGCTGGACATTCGGTGGCTTGTGGGTATTGGGTTGGATATCTGTTACCTTATTTGCATCCAGCCTTGCAAGAGACTTCCGTGAATATGAATCTTCCAATTCAACAGTACAAATTGCTCAGCCACAACATGGAAAAATGATCGTGAAAGTGTCGGAGCCCGAATTGGAATACACAGGCAGTTTCGGTTGGATGAATGATGACGGCGAAGGTTGGGATCTTTCTCCCGATACAATGAAATTATCTTTTGTAAAATTTGATATTAACAAAAGTGACGACTCACTTTATTATGTAACGCTAAAAAAATACAGTTCCGGAAGAACAGAAGGTGATGCAAGAGGCAGGGCAAAAAAGATTCAATATGATGTTGTTTACAGGGACAGTGTATTAGACATAGGTAGTGGATTTGCGATAGACAAAGCAAGCAAATTCCGCGGACAAAATGTAGAAATAGAAATAAGGATCCCTGTTGGCAAAAAGATATTGTTTGACGAATCAATAGAAAATAAATTGAATGAGGTATCCTTTAAGCGCAACAGGCGCAGGTGGCCCCGCAACGGATGGAACTATGATTTTGATGAGGTGAGGCGCTGGAGAACAGGTGTTGAATTTACAATGGGTGCCGATGGTATATTAAGAAACAATGGAAAGACAAAAGATCAACCATCAAGCCCGTCAAATGGTGAATACCGCTACCAGGATGATAATATTAAAACCCCGCCAGCTACTGACGATATTCAAAAACAAATAGAAGAAGAAAAAATAAGGCAAAGAGAAACGGAGGAAAGAATCAAAGATCTGGAAAAAAGGAAAAAAGAAGTGCAGCAGTCAAATACAAGCAAGCCTGAAAGTATGGATGATAAAGAAGAAGAGATAGCCATCTCCTCTCCCTCGCCTGTGTTTTCATTGATGAAAAGCTTCTTTTAACACGACTGTTAAAACTCAAAAAAAATCATTATATGAAGAGAAAATACGCCATACAAAAAGGAATGACCCTTTTATTGATCATTTTCTTTTCGCAATTAATTTCCGCTCAAACTGAAGAACAAAAATTGTCTTCCACTATTTTGGAAAGGGATAGCCTTTTTTGGACAACCTATAATAATTGTGATACAACCCGGTTTCAAAATTTCTTTAGTGAGGATGTGGAATTTTATCATGATAAAGGCGGCTTAACGCTTGGCCTTGAAGCATTGACAACATCGTTTAAACAAAACTTATGCAGCAACAATAATTTCAGGTTAAGAAGAGAAGCGGTTCCCGGAACTGTTAAAGTTTTCCCTTTGCAAAAATCAGGTACTATTTACGGGGCCATTATTTCAGGGGAGCATTTATTTTATATAATTGAAAAAGGAAAGGAAAGGTTAGATGGACATGCAAGATTTACACATGTCTGGCTTTTAAAAGACGGGGTTTGGAAAATGTCCCGCATATTAAGTTATGATCATGGGCCAGCCATTATAAATAAAAAATAAGTTCACTGGTAACCTGCCGGATAGTTACTTAGTCAAATAGGTTGATGTTGACGT
>JAKFEJ010000135.1:0-10921 GCA_036675745.1 Chitinophagaceae bacterium
AGATGAAATATTACTTTCAGAACAAAAACTGCGATCTGTATTGGATAACAGCATAGGGGCTATTTTTCTTCTTGATACTTTTTATCACATCATCCTGGCAAATGAAAAATCGAAGAAAATAGTGTCGCTTGCCTATGGATCGGAGCTCAAAGAAGGAGCTTACTTCCCTGACATATTACCAAACGAACGAAGAGAACCGGTAAAAAAAATTCTTGACCGTGTTTTGAAAGGAGAAAAGGTAAGCTATGAGATTTTTTATCCAAAAGAAACCGGGAATGGCATATGGCTGTTGGTCAGTTATACGCCTATAAAAAATAATGATTGTAGTATCAATCAAATTTGTGTTACAGCTTATAATATAACTAACCTTAAAGAAAATGAAGCGGCTTTGATCAAAAGTGAACAAAGATGGAAGTTCGCATTGGATGGGGCCGGCGACGGCGTATGGGAATATAATTTTCAAACAAAAGAAATCTATTATTCCCCGTTGTATAAAAAAATGCTTGGCTATTCAGAAGATGAATTTCCCAACCAGGCCTATGAATGGCAATCAAGAGTACACCCCGATGATTTTTATAAAATAATAGACGTTGATACACTCTACGAAGATCATAGCATAGTCAATCATTCAGTAGAGTATAGATTGAGAAGCAAGTCAGGAGAATATGTTTGGATACTTGATAGGGGAATGTTGCTTGAAAGAACGCCTGATGGAAGACCTTTAAAATTAATTGGTACACATACTAACATCACAGAAAGAAAGATCGCTGAGGAACGCCTTATTCAATCAGAGCAACGCTTCATTTCCTTTATGGCTAATACGCCAACAATGACATGGATCATGGATGAGCATGCAGTATTCCATTACCTTAATACATCTTATAAAAAAGGATTTGGATTAACGGATGACGCTGTTGGAAAATCGGTTTATGATGTTTTTCCAAAAAACATTTGTGACAAATTTGTAGAAAATAACTGGAAAGTATTTGAACACAACAGGGCGATTGAACTTATAGAAGAAGGTGTTGATCCGTATGGAACAAAACAAATTTATCATATTTATAAATTTCCTCTTGAGCCTGAAAACGGAGTCAGGCTATTAGGTGGGGTAGCATTGGATATAACTAAAAAGATTCAACTTGAACAACAACTGGCGGAAGATGAAACCAGGAAAAAAAGAGAGATCATACAAGCTATAATCAATGCGCAGGAAAAAGAAAGAAAAGAATTAGCTTATGAACTTCACGACAATGTCAACCAGATACTTTCATCTTCCAAATTGATGCTGGAAGTAGCCGCGGAAAAACCTGATCTGAGCAAAGATTTTACAAAACGAGGTCTTGACTACCTGCAAGACGCTATCAATGAAATTCGAAAGATAAGTCATAACCTTACCCCGGCATCGCTTCGTGATATCAGTCTTGAAGCCGCAATAGAAGATGTTGTTCAGAGTATTAACGTAACAGGCAAACTGAAAATAAAGTATCAGAAAAAAACAATCCCGCTTAAGAAAGAAATAGAACCGGAAAAACAACTGGCTATTCTCCGCATTATCCAGGAACAGTTCAACAATATTCTGAAACATGCCAATGCTTCAGAGGCAACTATTTCTCTTTCTCTTAATGAGCATAACATATCTCTTGAAATACAGGATAACGGGCAGGGGTTTGATCCTTCAACAACAAAAAAAGGGCTCGGACTAAATAATATGTTTAACAGGGTAGAATATTACCTGGGTAACATACAATTCATTTCTTCTGTCGGAAGAGGTTGTACATTGCTTATTGAAATTCCTGTATAAGTTCCAGGGAAAAAATATCCCGCAAGGAATAATTATCTTCATCCGCCCCGTTCCGGGTTCGTCATTATGGTTTTTTTCAGTTGGAGTTTTATTTAATTTTTCATAACTTATAACAAAACTTACTATTATGAAAAATGTAATTTTAACCATCTGCGCAGTTGCTATCACTGCCTTCTGTTGTCAGCTACAAGCACAACCTTCTGAATCCGAAATGAAAGCCTGGATGGATTATATGACGCCCGGCGATGTACATAAAATGATGGAGAAATGGGATGGAGAATGGAATGAAGAGATCAGTCACTGGATGAAGCCCGGTGAACAGCCAACAAAATCCACCGCTTCCTGCGTAAATAAAATGATACTTGGCGGCCGCTACCAGGAATCAAAACATACCGGTTCTTTTTTTGGAAGCCCTTTTGAAGGAATAAGCACTACAGGGTATGATAATAAAAAGAAAATATTTGTCAGCAGTTGGGTTGACAATATGGGTACCGGTATTATGAATATGGAAGGAACATGGGACGACCAAACCAAGACCATGAACTTATCCGGTAAATGCACGGACCCGATGACAGGTAAGGATTGTAAAGTGCGTGAAACATTTAAAATTATTGATGATGATACCCAGGTCATGGAAATGTATATGACCCAGCCCGGTCAAAAAGAGTACAAGACAATGGAAATAAAATTTACCAGGAAAAAATAAGACAATCTATGTGAAAAACCGTCCTGTTTAGCCAGGACGGTTTTTTTATTTCTTTAACTTCTTCCCATCTTTTGACACAGAAACTGTGTACAGTCCCCTTTAAATTCTTTTAATGTCAACACACAATCGCCGGTGGCAACATCAAATTTTTACAGATAAATCATAAGAAGAATGTAAAGCTTATTTACCATTGGTATAAAAAGCAACGCAGTAAATATTCTTTCAAACTTTTCTTTCCGGATCTTTTGAACGGACAGGTTTCTTTTTAGAAGATTTCGCTATTTTATTAAAATCAAGTCCCAACTGTACCCAGTAATCCAGTTGCTTCTTTGTTTTTAGTACACTTTCACTTACAAAAACAAACCCTTTCATGGGCTTACCTGTCATTATCATCGGCTCACAGCCTTCCTTTTCTAAAACTTCATCAAATTTTTCCGGATCAAGTCTCACCATTATTTTTTCTTCATGAACACCGATGCACATTTTATCATTCACCATAAAACATAGACCGGCAAACATTTTTTTCTCTTCCACATTTTTATGTGAGAGTGAAATGATCTCTCTTATCCTGTCCACTAACTTTTCATTATATGGCATAGTTATAATTTTACATCAATAAATTACTTTCTTGTCCTGGCAGTGTGAACTGAAATCAATCAGCATCACCGAAAAGCGTGGGCTGTGCATTGGCGGCTTCCCCCACCGGGGGTAACCGAAGGTTAAGAACGTAGTTCGGGAAGGGGCCGCCTTATGAGTTTAACATATCCTGAAGCTTTTCATTTTTATTCCGCAGGTCAATGCCGCCCTCAAAGAGCGACTTCATGTTTGCAAAATGAAACGTCCATCCGGTTTTGCAGCCAATATGATAATAGTGCATGCCCTGCTCATCAGTAGGAATGTTTTCCTGTACCATTTCTACAATGATCTCCCCCTGTTCCTGCTTAATAGTTACAGAGCAGATACCAGCTTTTCCAAAACTGAATTTGAAAAAATCTTTGCCGTTCACTTCCAGAACGGTTCCTTCTTCAGTAACAGAATCAGGATAACCATACCATCTCCATTTGTAGGTATCACCTTTTTCAACCGTCTCTTTATTTCCACGAACGGTGCCGTCCGATTTTTTATATTCTGAAAAACGAAGAAACCAATATTCTATCCCCTCACGGGTAGCCCATCCCTGGTATAATTTATCCACTGGCGCATTTACATTAATACGAACCGTAAAACGGCTCCAGTCATAAGAATTTGTTGACATAAAAAAGGCTTTAGTTCTTAAAATACCGCATAACAGGTCGCCTCTTAGTTCTTCTGGTCACTTCCTTACATAGCCGGAATATTATGTAACCCTATCCGGTTTCCTTCGGTGTCAATAATAACAGCCATAAAACCATACTCAGGAGAAATTTCAGTTTTAGGCATCATAATAGAACCACCAGCGGCTTCTACTTTATCCAATACTTTTTGGACATCAGGGTTGCCATTGAGATAAATCAGCGGACCATCTGTTGCCGAAGGCTTATGAAATCCTCCGCTATCTACTATCGCACCTCCTATATCTGTCATCTGATCTTCAACCGGGAACATCCTCATTTTTATATCCGGCAGATCCATTGGTATAAGTGATATACCAAAAATAGTTTCGTAAAATTTAGACGCTCTGTCAAGATTAGTTGCTGGTATTTCAAACCAACTGATTGCACTTTTCATTTTTTAGGCTTTATTGACTGATAAATAGGTTTTGATTACACTCATCATCTTTTACACTTACTTTCCAAACTGACATACCACCAAGCATGTTTGTCACCTTATTAAATCCATTTTTTGAAAGCATGTAACTGGCTCTTGGACTTCGATGGCTATGGGAACAGTACACAAGAATCTGTTTGTCTTTATACGCTGCCAACTCACTAATCCTTTTCTCCAATTGCTGTACCGGTATATTGATAGCATGATTAAGCCGGCCGAATTTTTCTTTTGATTTTCCTTCAAATTCATCCTGGGTTCTTACATCAATCAATAAAATATTTCCATTTCCCGCTTTTGCAATAAAGGAACAAAGATTCTCCGACTCTACATTTGAATGCCTGATCGTTGATTTTTTTACCAATTCCATACTGCAATGGCTGCAGGTGCCTGAATTTTTATATTGAGTCATATCACAATCCGAGCCGCAGGGAAGGCAAACATATATTTCCTGACCTTCGATAGCTGGCTGCTTCCGATGATTATCACAAAATATCATAAGCAAGGAAATGGAAAAAATAAAAAATAACAGCTTCATGATCCTTTCAGGTTTATAAAGCAACTTTGGTTTCTTTCAAACCTTTGCTTTCCAAATAATCCAATAATTCCTTTGCATCATCACCACCCCGCTGAGCATGGTGTAAGAGGGTAAATCCATGCGGACCTTTCGCAGTAAGATATTGGGGGTATGAATCAAGGTATGCTTTTACTATCTGGGTTTTGCCCAGCATGGTCAATACAAAAAGATTCGTTCTTGCACCTATCCCAATTAAATAGTTAGCGATTTCTTTTGTTCCAACATGTCCGGCTCCTTCCAAAGCCGTTTCAAAATCACCCCCACCCCAATCCCAGGTAGCATATAGTAATGTAGGAAACTCTGCCAGCAACGATTTTACCTTTTCAAGGTTATTGTGCCCGGCCCCAACGAATTCTTTTACTTTTTCGGGGGGCAGGGGATCACCTTTAGATGTTTTGGCTTGTGCAAATAATACATGAGGAGCAATAAGAATTCCGCTGGCACCCATGGCGGCTTTATGAAGAAAATATTTGCGGTTCATAACAAATGATTTCTTTAAAGTTCCGAATACTCCCGGCATCTGCCGATACCACTCATCCTTTCCTTCGCCTGTATTCCAAATCAAAATCGGTCTTCCAGGTTTTTCCTTCATCTGCAGAACTTTCTCCAAACTGTCTTACTTTATCATCACTTAGCCTGGTGAATGTCATACGCATTATTTTATAAGTTCCGTTTTTTTGTTTCTCGTTGCGGGTAGTAACGATCATTTTATCTTTTTCCCATTTACTGTTTACATATTCTGTCATACCGCCTTTATTGTCAATCCAGGTTTGTTGCCACATACCGGTCTGTACATTAAAAGTGTTCATGCTTTTACCTATATACCCTTGGGTGGTGCTGGTCCAGTTTTCAAGAATCACACAGCTATCAAGGATCAGTTCTATTTTGCTGTCCCCGGCTTTTTTATTACCAGGCCCAAATGCTTCCCAATCACCGATCCAGAAATCAAAAAAGCGATATACCGGATTACCGGCGCAAGGCTTTCCGGCAGACGGTTGTTGTGCTTTTGCAAATAATAAGCTTGCTAAAATCACAAGCAGGAAAAATACTTTTTTCATATAGTTTTATTGGACAGACATTTTAATAAGCTTCATCGCTGATTCGCTTATCCTTATTTATCGCCACATACCAATTATTGCGCCCATCAACGTAAGAGCTACTACGCTATAAAATCTATTAATAAGTATCAGTCGCCGCGGCTTCAATTCAAACAAGCTATGAATGGCGATAGCGCAAATTGTCCAGATACCTGCAAGAAACCCTGCCATTGCTCCCCAACTTATATCTGCCTTGGGTGCACAACCTGATGGACAAGAAGCAGGCGGATCAGCAAGTAACATAGCGAGATTGGCTGCCATGAGTAATGATGTCGCAGCTTTTAAAGAATGGATGGGGCAATAAAAAGCCCGGAGCATTGTTTACCTCAGCATCCGGGCGTTTGGGACTAACTACCATTAACCCAAAAATATTATTGTCTGTTACCACCACGACGTGGCATCATTGCTGGCTCTATTTCTTCTTTCCATTTTTTAAACTGCTCATCTGTAAGCAATGTTTTCAATTCTTTATCTCTTGCATCCAGGGCAGGCTGCATCTTTTCTCTCATTGCCTGGAAATCGGGACGTTCGCCACCGCTTCTCATTTCTTCCCTTATCTTATCCTGTTTCCTGTAATAGTTTGCAAAGGCAGAATCTACTTTTATTTGTTTTTCCGAATCAAGCTTAAAAGCGCTGTCCATTTTGGCATGTACAACTTGCACTCTTTCTTCAACGGTACGACGATTAAAACCGCCACCCTGCGCATTTACAACGATTGCGCCTGCAATCAAAAAGACCAGCAATAATCCATGTTTACTATTCATATAGCTTATTTTATTTTTTGCTTAAAATTTACTTCTTTTTTTCAGCCTCGTTATTGCGGGAAGGCTTACCCATTTTTTTAAACACTCTTTGTATTACTGAATCATACTTTGGTTGTTGTTCGGGTGTACATAAAGTTCTAAGCCTTTTAAAATAACTGAATGTTTGCATGTCAAGTGCTTTTTGCTTTTGAGCAATAACATCAGCTACCCGGCTCAAAATTGAATCACTTGTTTCGGGATAACTCAGCAATTTGAATAGACTGTCCTTAGCCTTCCTCATATCATCATACATTGGCCTGATGGTTTCTTTTTGCTTTTCTTTAAGCTGTTTATATTGGGCTATTTGTTCATCGCTAAAGCCTGCCTCTTTTTGCAGCATTTCTGACATCCCAATTTTTTCTTCGCCATGGGAAGGCCTGGCTAATTTTTTCTGTCCAAGAAAATATACCAGTACCGCAATATTGGTAAGCAATAAAACGCCAATGATAATTAACAAATTTCTATTTCGTGGTGTGCTCATGGTTGTACAAAAGTTTCATAATCAAAACTGCTGCTGCTCGCAATCAGTGATTCGCTATCCAAAGGCTGTTCAGTTTGACTGGTAAGTATGACGGAAGAAGATTCTTTTTCCTGGTTAAACAGTAAAAAACCATTCAGCATAAGAATTAAACAAAGCCCTGCTATGGCTATAACTGGCCTTGAAAGAAAAGAGCTTACCGTTTCCCAAACTGTTTTTTCTTCCTGCATCAACCGTCCTTTCACACGTGAAAAAAGCCAGGGCTGGGGCTCAGCCCGCTGAATACCATCAAGGCTGTTCAGCGTTTGCTCCACTCTTTTTTCTATTTCATTTCTTTGCTTCATATCAATATAGTTTGACGTTCAATGATCAAAAAACTTTTGGTTCAAGAGTTGCCTTTGTAGTGCTCCTCCAGGTTCTTTCGCAGGTTATTCTTGGCCCGGTGCATCAATGATTCCACGGAAGAAAGAGACGTTTTCATTACTTCGCTAACTTCCTGGTAGCTTAATCCCTCCAGCTTATGAAGGGTGAATGCAATGCGTTGATTCTCCGGCAATTTATTAATAACGTTGAAAAGCGTCGCAGCGTCTTCTTTTTTATCCAGCACTACACCCGGGTGATTAAAATCAGGTGGGTGAACAACTATTTCGCTTTCTTCTCCAAACAGGCTTTTAACAAAAGCAAACCGTTTCTTTCTTTTTTTCCGTCGCTCATGGTCCAGTGATTTGGTAACAGCTATCCGGTAAAGCCAGGTTGAAAATTTTGAATCGCCTTTAAAAGAACTGACCGATTGATAGACCTGTACAAAAACTTCCTGTGTTATATCTTCTGCATCTTCAGCATTCTGAACAATACCAATTGCCGTATTATAAACCATGTTCTGCCAGGTTTCCACAATAGTTTTAAACGCAGCTTCATCGCCCTGTTTTAGCTGTTCTATAAGTGTCCATTCATTCATTCCAAAGCCATACTATTGTTTCAGCGATATTACGGAAAAAATCCCGCCGGACGACCACCTCTTCTTTCGCTGCCGGAACTGGCCCTGCCTGTACCAAAGTTTTTAAGGTTATAGGTAAATGTCAGCATGAAATATTGTTGCAATACCTGGCTTTGGGTATCCTCAATATAATTGGCCTCAATTGTTCTGCTGATACTCTGGTTTTGTTTTAACAGGTCAAATACGGAAAGCTTTAATTCCGCAGCTTTACTTTTTAAGAACTTCTTTCCTATCCCCGCATTCCACAGCCAATAGCTTTGGTTAAACCCGTCTGACATACCGGTATAACTTTGATTGCTAACATCATTTTGCAAAAACCAGCCGTTCTTTGTCAGGAAATTTGTTTGTATTCCCGCAGATTGGTTTACATATTTATTATCGCCGGATACTGAACTTTTTGCATTGTTGAAATTGACATTATAGGAAAGATTGAAATCCATATACTCACTTATATTGCTGGCTAGCACAATTCCACCCGAGTAAGCGAAATTATCAGTGGTTGTTTTTGCGTTGTTTATTAAACCCGGCAACTTTGAATAGGCAAAACCTGTACTTAGATTAATATTTGACTTGATAAATTTAATGGGCTGGCTAAATGTAAAGTATGAATTGAAACTTTTATAACCATCCATATTTATAGGTTTTACCAATTGCGCTCCTTTTTTAAGCAAGCTACCAGCTTGAATAACGGAATCCTCCTGGGCTATATAAGTAGCGTTGGTAATATAATCCTGTTGTGCCTGTAAAAAAATATTAGCAAAAAAACTTTGGCCCTTTTGCGTATTTGTAAACGTGTAACGGCCGGACAAAAAATGATTATACGATTGCTTCAGGTTTGGATTTCCTACACTTTTGCGTAGCTCATTCGTATTATTAACCACATCCTGCAATTGGGTTACACTCGGAAAATTCGTTCTGGCCCGGTAAAAGATCCTTATGTTACTACGTGCAGCGATCTTCTTGCTCCACATCAGGCTGGGTAATATATTGGTGAAAGTTTGATCCACGTTAGATATAGTAGGAAAAATCCTGGCACTTTCCAACCGGGAGTGTTGCAAATTAATTCCTGCCGAAAACTGGTTGTCCCTGCTGGCGCCTAACCGGTAAGTAATACCTCCATTGTGCGTCATAGTAGTATTGTCAAACTTATTGGAAAGCATTTCCTTAAAGGATGAATATTTACCCCCTATTGCATCAAATTCAAATGTTTGCTGATCGGCGCTGTTCTTTGAGTAAGAAGGTGAATAGTTAAACTGAAGCTGGCTTTTTTCAGTAATTGGCTCTGTATAGGATAAGTTACCTGAAAGTGAATAGCCATTTGTAGGGTTATCTGTAAATTGGTTTTGCAATGAATCTCTTACACCTGCATCTTCAAAAAAGCGATAATGGGCATTGCTATATGTTTCTCCGTCATTTTTATTAAATGTTGTATTAAAGCTTGCAGAAAAAATTCTTCCTCTTTTAGGAAAAGAATGGCGGTAAAGTATATTATTTCTCAGGTTATATCCATTCCTCAATACATCCCTGTTGCTAACAGATGTATTGAGCGAATCATCCAGTCCGTACAAAGAACTTTCATAAGCACCTGAAAGGGACCTGTTTTTTTGAAAGTTCAAACTGGGAGTGATCATAATGGAATTGGCCGAATCAATTTTATACTCTAATCTTAAATTGATCCGATGATTATAATTTTCACTTTGTGACAGGCTGTTCTGATTGTTAAAAAGTTTTCGGCCATCCTCCAGCGTTGTTTCTGTTCTTGAAACATTATCATTTGCATTATTACTGTTATTAAAAAAATAACTACCGGATATATCTACTTTTTTACCCCATTTATCTGAATAGTTAATCCCCAGGGCGTTTGTTTTACTGATCCCGCTCTGCTGCCCAACCTGGAAATTTTCACCACCACCAAAGCCTCCGCCACCTCGGCCCCCACGACCACCGCGGTTCCCCCCACGGCCACCACCGCCGCTGCTGGTAACACCCAGCAGATCCTGTGAGCCAAAATTTTGCTGGTTAACGTTATTGAAATTTCCTACCAGGGATAATCTACGGTCACCGCTGAAAGTACTTACATTACCCCCGGCAGCATAGCGGCTATCGGTTCCTGCGCCAGCATATACCCGGCCAAACTGGCCATTCCTGAGGCCTGACTTGGTTACGATATTAAGAGCCTTTACAGAGTTTCCATCATCTATTCCTGCCAACTGTGCCTGGTCGCTAAGCCTGTCAAATACCTGTATTTTATCTACTATCTCAGATGGCAGATTTCGCAGAGCAGCCGAAGCGTCATCGCCAAAAAAATCCTTCCCATCAATGGTCACTTTTTTCACCTGCTCTCCCTGGGCGGTTACGGTACCGTCTTTGTCAACAGTAATACCCGGCATCTTTTTAATAAGATCCTCTGTTGTTGCATCAGGGTTTACCTTATATTGACCAGCACTAAACTGGGTAGTATCCCCTTTTTGTATGACAGGTGCGGCTTTTGACACGACTGTTACACCTCCTAATTGTACTGTTGTCTTTGGAACAAATAAAGTTTTAAGATCAATATCCGGTATAGAATCATTTAATGAAACGATTTGCTTAAAATCTTCATAACCGATATAACTCACTTTTAGAAAAAATGAATCCAAAGAAAGCCCCTGGAATTGAAATGAGCCGGTTTTGTCGGAAACAGCCTGGCGATTAGCTGTGGAATCGTTTATAGTGCTTA
>JAKFEJ010000604.1:0-10816 GCA_036675745.1 Chitinophagaceae bacterium
CCATATCCCATTCCGCCTACTGCCATATAAGCATCGAGGCTTATTTGTTCCAACGCCTCTATTATTGCAGCATCGGGTTTATGGTATTCATAAAAATTCTCCTCGCCTGGCATTGGTTTTTCGTCCTCATATATTTCCCATAGCCTGTCAAAGGATAAAAATTTTTCTTCCTCAGGTAATGATTCATGAAAAATTCTTTCAACAGGAGGATAAACAATGCATCCCGTCGGATTGGTAGACGAGCCGACTACAAATGAAGTGAATTCAGGTCCTGTTATAAATTGCTCTACAAATAATCCATCTGCCAGCAGGTTCCATCCGCGGTACCCTTTGTTAATTTCCTTCACCCGGTCTATTAATTCTTTATCTGTATAAACAACATTTTTTACAGACACTCCCATACTGCCACCTGAAACGGCTGGTTTTATGATCAAAGGAGCGCCTAGTCTTTTACAAATTCCCTTTATTGATTCCTCGCTACCATCAATGATCTCCCATTTGGCTGTTGATACACCGGCTTTATCGAAAGCCCTTTTCATTGGGATCTTTGAGGTAGTAATTGTATAAAAGTGATTATCCGAGCCTGTATAAATCAACCGGTTCTTGTCCAGCTCTTCAATTACAGAAACTCCCGGGGTTCCATTTACTTCATCCCCGTCGCAAAGGTTTAATACAAGTGGTATTTTTCTTCCTGACTTCTTTTTAATAGAAAAGATAACTTCTTTATAGTTCTTCATCGTTACTGGCTGCCATGTCCAATCGGCGCCTGATTCAGCAAAGATCTTTTTGTATTCTTCCAGGCTCTGGGAGAAATCATAATAATATTGAAGATTAGGGTCTTCTGTTTCCAGGTAAGGAAAAAGTATCCAGATCTTTAATTTAAGAATCGGATCGCCTGGAGACTTCGCTACTTTTTTCTTAAGCTCTTTTGTTCTTGTTTGAACGATCATGAAGTTGCTGTTGTATAAATCTTGTAAGTTTATAGCTGTCCAGTATTTCCGGCTTTATATGAGCAGCTCCTTTTATTTCTCCCAAACAGTTATTGTATCCGCAAAAGCAGGTAAACGGTTGCGCCATGTCCCACTCAGTTGATGGATAAAAAAATGTCATTTCATCCCCTTCGGCTATTGGCTTTAAAGCGACAATCTGCATAGCATGCGTATCAAAAAAGACATTAGGATTGCAACTATGATTGATGTATTGTAAATGCTCCGGCTGAAGCATAATATGCTTATCAATATCTACCTGAACGGTCAGGTAGCTGGGCTCAGACAATACTTTGCTTGCTGAAAACCCGATAACCATATCTCCGGGCTGATACGATCGCTGGGCAAAAAAGGCTTTCTGATTATTGACAATGTTCTGGCGTACTACTGCGAAAGAATGATCGCTGACGATACGGTAATTGGAGCTTATATCGGTTATCATATTTTAATTGATATGAAAAGATATATATAAACTTTTATGTGACAAATCTTATATAGATAAATGTGAATAATTAAGGTTTATGGCTTAATAACATTGCTACCTTTTATATCAATCAATGGTTATAGAAACAATAGTTCCACCTGTTGAATAATCCGTAAAGCTTATCCTTGAAAAAATAAAAACTTAAACATTCATGCCTTCAAACCCAATGCCAGGAAGCATTTGCATATATTGATGGATTGTGTATGGGTTTACATAGCGGCATAACAGGAAAGACCTGGTTAATCTGCCTTATCTTCTTTGCTCTTTATAAAATCATGCCAGGCAATAGCCAAACGTATTTCCCCAAAACCAATAGAACTACCAACTTTTTCTTTTATAGAAGTTATAGAGCCGCCATTAAAATCCTTTATTGCAGGTTCAATAATCACAAGTTTTTCCCGGCTTATCAATTCTTCAATATTTATTTCTCCCTGCTGAACATAATAAGCCAGATGCCCTTCAATGGTTTGAAGTGTAAACCCCCTTTCTTTGGCAATCTCAGCTACACCTTTACCGCTTTTATACAATTCGAATGATACGGCTTTTGTATCCACCTTATCTCCTTTCGGTTTATTGCTTTCTGTTTTACGTTCCCGCTTAGGCGACTTTTCATGTATAAGAGAAGAAAGACCATGCCTTTGGCTATACTCCAAAATGATATCGAGGAATTGTTGCCCGTAACTTTCAATCTTTGCTTTCCCAAAACCGCTGACTTTTTCCAATTCATTCAGTGTTTGAGGAAGATATTGAGCCATTTCATCCAAAGTTTTGCCTGTTACAACAAAGTAAACAGGTAAATCTTTTTTAGCGCAGATGCTATCCCTTAGCTTTCGCAGTTGCTGATGCAATACAGGGTGGGGACTTTCTGATCGCTGCTGTGCAGAAGCAGTAGCATACGAGTTAATGTTAAAAGCAGGCAAAACAAAATGCTTCTTTCGCTGCTGGTAGGTATCAAGATTAAAGCCATTATCAAAGCCCTGCATTAAATATCTTTTTACTGCAAGCAAAGCAAAGATCTCTTTCAGGCTATCATTATATTCTTTGGCATGAAGCCGGCTATCGGTAACAGTCTGTGATCCTTGTAAATACCCGATTACCTCCTCCAGCTTTGTTTTGAAAAAAACGGTTGCGGCTTTTATTCTTTCCTGGACCTGGGTTTCTGAAACTTCCTGTAAAAACAAATTTCTTAACTGGGCCTGAAATTTTAAGGAAACCGTTTGCATTTCATTGACAGCTTGCTGCAATTGCAACACCCACTCCGGAGTTCCTTTATTAAAAGAAGATCCATCTTCCTTCAAATAATTAGTTAAGGTCCTGCAGTTGTCAAGAACTAAAGCAAAATCAAAAATTGAAAGCAAAACTGATAACTGGTAATTTTTTTTTGCAGCGGCTAATTCATTTTGCAAATGAGCGGAAGAAGAGCGGCTTTGAGAAAAGGCGACAATTCTATTGTCGCTATGCAGGCTGGATGAACGAACCTTGCTTTGTAATATCATACCACCTAAACTGGTACAGCGGCTTAGGGCAACATAGACCTGGCCGGGGGCAAAGGCTTCTCCGGCATCAATGATGGCTTTTTCAAAAGTAAGTCCCTGGCTTTTATGAATGGTGATAGCCCAGGCCAGGCGCAGGGGATATTGTGTAAAGGAACCCAACACATCTTCTTCCATTTGCCGGGTTGTCTTATTGACTGAATACCGGATATTCTCCCAGGTTTCCTTTTTTACTTCAATCTCATCGGTTTCATTCTTACAAAGCACAAAAATTTTATCGTCGTCTATCCTGGTTACGGTTCCGATCTTTCCATTAAAATATCGCCTTACCTTTTCAAGATCATTTTTAATGAACATGACTTGTGCGCCAATTTTCAATAGTAGTTGTTCATCAGCCGGATAAGCTTTTTCAGAAAAATCCCCTTCTATTTTTGCAGTAAACGAATATGTTCTCTCAGTGATCTTTTGTAACTCTTCCGAATTGGTAGTATCCGCTTTCCTGTTGTGTGTGGTGAGAATAATATATCCATCATCTTTGGAACGCCGGAAAGCCGGCTGAAACCTGCTATCAAGAATTTCCATCCCCTGCTCATCCATTTCATTATTCCTGACCTGGTTTAACAGGTTAATAAATCGTTCTTCGCTTTGCCGGTAAATCTTCGTGAATTCAATATATACCGGTGGTTCTTCTAAAATGACTTTACTATCGAAGAAGTAAGGGCTATTATAAAATTCCGATAAGATCCGCCACTCCTGTTCAGGTACAACGGGTGGCAACTGGAACATATCACCAATAAATAATACCTGCACTCCGCCAAACCGTTCAAACCTGCGTTGGCGAATATGACGCATAACTGTATCAATCGCATCCAACGTATCACACCGGACCATACTGATTTCATCAATCACCAATAGTTCTAATTCCTGTATTACTTTTTTCTTCTCTCCTGTCAGCCGGAGACGGCTCAACAAACTATGCTTATCTGCTATAGCATCATTGTTGCCAAATCCTTTTGATTCCGGCACAAAAGGTGAAAAGGGTAATTGGAAAAAAGAGTGAATTGTTACTCCGCCTGCATTAATGGCGGCAACACCTGTAGGCGCCACTATCGCCATTTGCTTGGAAGAGCTTTCCCTGATATATTTTAAAAAAGTTGTTTTACCCGTACCGGCCTTGCCTGTCAGGAAAATATTGCGGGAACTTTGATTGACAAGATCAACAGCAATATTGAAAATTGCATTACTTGTATCGGGAGTGATAATTGCCACAGATTACACAGATTTTCACAAATTAATTTAAAATATCAGTCGTTTATACTCCAGTGATTTCCTGCCGAAGTTAACAATCAAACCAACCTTACAGTCCGATGCTTTCAGATAATTTAGCGTTTGAGCAATATTTTCGCCTGTTATCGCTCCTTCTGCTGCTTTTATCTCAACTATTATATTGTCATCCACAACGAAGTCAGCAAAGAATTTATGAGGCAATCTTATTCTCTTGTAACAAATATCATACTCTCTTTCTCTACAGAAATTAAGGCCATTATGTACCGCCTCGATTTCAATAGCGTCCTTATAAATTATTTCCAGGAACCCATGTCCCAAATGTCGATGAACTTCCATGCAAATACCGATGATCTTGTAAGTAAGATCGGTTAGTGGAAAATTTTTCATGTTGTTAAATTTAATGTTGCCACAGATTACCAGGGCTTTCCGGCATTTATATAAAAAATCCATGCCCATCTGTGCAATCTGTGGCAACCATGTTAAGAATTAGACATGTAATTCGTGGCCGCAAAATCATGCCTCGGTTGGCTTAACGCCCAGCATCAGCAACTCATTCACCTGCACTTCGGTGATGTACTTTTTATTGCCGTCCTTATCATTGTAGCTGCGGTTGACAAGTTTTCCTTCAATAGCTACTTCCTTTCCTTTGTCAAGATATTTTTCCGCTATCTCAGCTACTTTGCCCCAGGCTACTACACGATGCCATTGCGTCTCCGTTACTTTTTCGCCTTTGGCATTGCGATAACTTTCACTGGTTGCAATATTAAAAGTTGCCAGCTTCTTACCTCTTTCCATTTCTTTTACTTCTGGTTTACCACCCAGGTAGCCAATTAATTGAACTTTGTTTTTTAATGCATACATAACTTTAAGTTTTGCGGCCCCTCCCGGCCTCCCCGGTGGGGAGGGGAAGAATCCTGTTTTTTAAATTTTATTATCTCAATCAACCAAACGGCGCCATCGGATTGACAAAACAAAGATGAGGTCATGGAAAAGCCGTAGCCGGTTTTTATCCTTTTACTTGCGGATGTATCCGTTTGTAAGCGGTTGCATTGATAAAATATTTGCTTACCTTTTAGCTTCAATCACTTGTCCCTTACATGATACACTCAAAAGCCGAAGTCAAAAACTGTTTGGCCTGTGACAAGCCATTAAGAGGCCGTTCTGACAAAAAATTTTGTGACGACTACTGTCGCAACAACTATAATAACCAACTAAAATCTTTTACAAATAACCAGATGCGGAATATAAATAATGCGCTGGGCAAGAACCGCCGCATACTGGAAGAGTTACTGCCTGATGCAGAGGAAACTGCAAAAGCTAACAAAGAAAAATTGTTGCAGAAAGGGTTTTTGTTTAAGTATGTCACTCATCTATATACCAATAAAAAAGGTAATACTTACTATTTCTGTTATGATTATGGATACCTGCCGCTTGAAAATGACTGGTATTTAATTGTACGCCGGAAAGAAGAGTAAATAGATCCATGGTTCCCGCCTTTCAGCAAGATAAGTGCAAGAGCTGTTCCAATGTATTAACGCTACTTAAAAAACTTCTCTGAAACGAAAAACCCCAACATTTCTGCTGAGGTTTAAAGCGTGGTGTGGGGCGGGATCGAACCGCCGACACAAGGATTTTCAGTCCTTTGCTCTACCGACTGAGCTACCGCACCTTTAAAAGATCCAGAATTCAAGGAACAAGGCTCCTGAGCCACCCTCAAATTTGGGACGGCAAAAATAGGATAATGAACTTGAAATCTGAAAACTTTTTCCTCTTATATCTTCTTTCTTGTGCCTTGAATCTTGCGCCTTTGCTTTACATTCCGTACTGGCTCAAAAACTTGATCCGCATGATCTTCAGTTGTTCCCAATTGAAATTATATTCCGCCAGCTCTTCCTGCGCCACCTGCAGGGAAGATGTTTCGCATGTTTTGAAATAGGCAAGGATCTCATCCTGGTCATCATCATCAAGCATTTCATCAATGGCATAATCCAGGTTAAGTTTTGTTCCACTGGCGGCAATGGTTTCCATTTCTTCCAGCATTTCATCTATCCGCCAGCCCTTATTTTTTGCAATAGTTTCCAGTGAAACTTTCTTATCCGTATTTTGAATGATATAAACCTTGCTACCACTTTTATTCACAACACTCTTCATCACAAAATCATCCGGCTTTTCAATATTATTATCTTCTACATATTTAGCGATCAGTTCCACAAATGGCTTTCCATAACGTTTGGCTTTCCCTTTACTTACTCCCTGGCATTTTTCAAGTTCTTCCATGGTAGTTGGATACATAGTAGCCATATCCTGCAGTGTGTTTTCTAAAAAAATCACCCAGGGAACAAGGCCTACTTTTTTGGCTTCCCTCTGTCTCAGCTCTTTCAGCATTTCAAACAACCTATCATCCGTAGCTGCTCCAACCGCTGCTTCTGTTGCTTCCTCATCATCAGCGTCGGCCTCATCATACAAATGATTTAATATCACTTTAAATGATTTCGGCTTTTTGAGAAAAGCTTCCGCCCTTTTTGTAAACTTTAATACGCCGTATTCTTCAATGTCTTTTGATAACATCCCTTCAAGGATCAACTGGCGGATCATTGAATTCCAGAAAAGATTGTCTTTTTCTTTTCCGCTGCCAAAAATATCAAGTCCTTCATGGCGGAACATTTTTATCTGTGGTGTTAATCTCCCGCTAATGATCTGCACTATATATTCCGTAGCAAACCTTTCATCCAGTGCTTTGATTGCTTTCAATGCTATCAGCGCTTCCTCTTTTGCCTCTACTTTTTCTTTTGGATACCTGCAGTTATCACATTCACCACAATTTTCATTTTCATACTCCTCGCCGAAATAGCTCATCAGTATTTTCCGCCGGCATACACCGCTTTCTGCAAAAGCCACCGTTTCTCCAATCAACTGGGCGCCTACTTCTCTTTCGCTAAGCGGCTTGTCTCTCATCAGGTGTTCCAATTTGCTTACATCCTTATGCGAGTAATAAAGAATACATTTTCCTTCCAGTCCATCACGGCCGCCACGACCGGTTTCCTGGTAATAGTTTTCGATTGATTTTGGAATATTGTAGTGTATAACGAAACGGATATCCGGCTTGTCGATACCCATTCCAAACGCAATAGTGGCACAGATCACCTGCACATCTTCATTCAGGAACTGATCCTGTCTGTCCGCTCTCAGCTTGCTATCCAGCCCGGCATGATAGGCAACGGCTTTAATGCCATTGGCCATTAAAATATCAGCCAGCTCTTCCGTTGTTTTTCTATTGAGTGTATAAATGATCCCACTCTTTGTTTTCATTCCTTTGATAAACCGCACAATGCTTTCATCCGTCTGCGTCTTCTTTATCTTAGGAAGAATCTCATAATAAAGATTGGAGCGATTAAAAGAGGAAATAAAAATATTTGGATTGTGTAAGTCAAGGTTCTTTACAATATCGCTTTGGACTTTTGGCGTAGCGGTTGCCGTTAAGGCAATAACCGGTATATCCGGGTTTATCTGTATCATCATTTCACGAAGCCTTCGGTATTCCGGCCGGAAATCATGGCCCCATTCCGAGATACAGTGTGCTTCATCTACGGCAAAAAAGGATATTTTTAAATCGGAAAAAAATTCCAGGTTCTCCTGTTTGGTTAATGTCTCCGGTGCAACATACAACATCTTCGTTTTACCCGTCAACAGATCATCATGTACTTCTTTTATTTCTCTTTTATTCAATGTGGAGTTGAGAAAATGTGCTACTTCATCATTGCTACTGTAGCCCCGGACCAGGTCTACCTGGTTTTTCATCAGGGCGATCAGCGGAGAAACAATAATGGCAACGCCTTCGCTTACCAAAGCGGGAAGCTGGTAGCATAGACTCTTTCCACCACCTGTTGGCATGATAACAAATGTATCGTGCCCTGCAAGCAGCGACTCAATTACTTTTTCCTGTGTGCCTTTGAATTTATTAAAACCAAAATGTTCCTGCAATGCAGTATGCAGATCAAATCTCTTTTTATCCGGCTTTTCCTGTTGCCCCGCGTTGGTTTTTTTAACTTTTGCAGATTTTTCCATCTTGGATGGAACTGGTTTTCCTGTGGTTTTTTTTGCTGTAGATGTTCCCATTACTCAATTGTTTCCATCGCACTTTTCAAATGCAGATTTAATTAAGATACTTAATTTTTTGCCGGGACAACGCATGTGTCCGGTAATTTTATACACAAGGCGCCATCGTTATCACACTACTAAGTGTTTACCCTTTTTTTGGGGTTGTTGGGAAAATGATTAACTAGAAATCCGGGAGAATTCTTCGCTGAAACTCCTTTATCCCTTTAAAAAGGATGGCGAATTTACTAAATCTAACTGATCTGGCTTTGTATAAACGTTAAAGTTGAGTCATAACAATTACACAAACGTATGTTCTGACAAACCTCTAATTTTGCCGCTTCATCCGCAGAATTTTTTTCAATGACGGACTTTTAATTATGCCAGTTTCTATCAAACAGATTGCACTCCGGACTATTGACGTGGAAGCACAGTCTATTTTGGGCCTTGTGCCATTTATTAATGACGATTTCGAAAAAGCCGTAGCAGCCATTGCCACCTGTACGGGACGTATTGTTATCAGCGGCATTGGAAAAAGTGCGGTTATTGCTCAAAAAATTGTTGCCACACTTAATTCTACCGGAACTCCTTCTATTTTTATGCATGCTGCTGACGCTATTCATGGCGACCTCGGTATTGTACAGCAAGATGATATCGTGATCATTATCAGTAAAAGCGGGGAAAGTCCGGAGATAAAAGTATTGGTTCCCTTAATAAAGAATTTCAATAACATCCTTATCGGAATGGTTGGAAACATTGACTCTTTTCTTGCCAAACAGTCAACTATTATATTGAATACTACGGTTGAGCAGGAAGCTTGCCCCAATAACCTGGCTCCTACAACCAGCACAACTGCTCAATTGGTAATGGGTGACGCACTGGCGGTTTGCCTGATGGAAATGAAAGGATTTAAAAGCGAGGATTTTGCGAAATTTCACCCGGGTGGTATGTTAGGTAAAAAATTGTACTTGCGTGTAGCCGACCTTTCTTCTGCCAATGAAAAACCTAAGGTATCCCCTGCACAATCCCTGAAAGAAGTGATTGTAGAGATGACACAGAAAAGACTAGGGGTTACAGCTGTAGTTGATGAACAAAATCACCTGTTAGGCATTATTACGGATGGCGATCTGCGCAGAATGCTAAACAACACCATTCAAATTGACAATGTAAAAGCGGCTGATATAATGACAAAAAATCCTAAATCTATTGGCCCTGATGAACTGGCAGTAGAAGCTTTGAATATGCTTCGTAAATATGAAATAACACAATTAGTTGTTACAGCTAATGGTTTATATCTTGGTGTTATACATTTACATGATCTGCTAAAAGAAGGGTTTATATAAATAAACTATAGAAATAACAATTCTTTTCATCAACCAACCGAACCAAGTATAGAAAATGAACAAACATCATTATGTTGCAATAATGGCCGGAGGAATCGGCAGCCGTTTTTGGCCCATGAGCCGGACAGCTCATCCAAAACAATTCTTAGATATCCTGGGGGTTGGCAAAACTTTGATACAACAAACCTTTGAACGATATAGCAAACTTGTACCCGAAGAAAATATATATATTGTTACTTCCCGTGAATATGTAAATACGGTAAAGCAGCAACTTCCTTCATTACCGGCTGCTAATATCCTTTCCGAGCCTTCACGGAAAAACACGGCCCCTTGTATTGCCTATATCGCATTCAAGTTGTTGCAGAAAGATCCTGATGCTTTGATGATGGCGGCTCCTGCAGATAATCTTATCCTGGATTCAGAAGCTTTTTTACAAACAGCCAGAAAAGCATTCGACTTTGTTGATAGCATTAATGCTCTGATCACTATTGGAATAAAACCCACTTCACCCAATACAGGCTATGGCTACATCCAGCATGAAGTGCCTGAAGTAGCGCCGGGAGTACACGAGGTAAAGACATTTACAGAGAAACCAAATCTTGAACTCGCCAAAACCTTTATTGCAAGTGGCGATTTTTTATGGAATGCCGGCATATTTACCTGGAAAGTAAAAACAGTGATCGCTGCATTCGAAAAATTTCTACCCGAAATGTATGAAGTTTTTGCTGCGGAAAAGAATAAATTCAATACGGAAGAAGAGACGGAAGCTATCGAGGCCATTTATCCGCAATGCACAAATATTTCTATTGATTTTGGCATTATGGAAAACGCTGACAATGTATTTGTGATCCCGGCATCATTCTCCTGGAGTGACCTGGGCACATGGAACAGCGCCTGGGAAAATACAGATAAAGATTATTTCAATAATGCTGTTACCGGATCAAACGTAGTTGTAATTGATTCTAAAAATTGCGTCGTGAATGTGCCCAACAACAAACTCGTAATGCTGCAGGGCCTCGAGGATTATATTGTTGTAGATACAAAAGACGTGTTGCTGGTTTGCAAAAGAGAAAAGGAACAGGAAATAAAAGAATATGTAGCTGAATTGAAAAAAAATAAAGGAGAAAA
>JAKFEJ010000289.1:0-10800 GCA_036675745.1 Chitinophagaceae bacterium
TATCTTCCAAAACAGGGATAACCAAAGGACGGAGTTATCAGCCCTTCATCCAAAGCTACTAATGCACCTAATGGCTTAAAAGTAGAACCCGGTTCATAACGCCCCTGTATAGCCCTGTTCAATAACGGGCCGGCGACATCCAATATAAGGCGGGAATAGTTTTTATTTTTATCAGGGCCTGTAAGATCATTGGGATTGAAGACCGGCCCGGAAGCCATAGCTAATATACCGCCTGTTTTAGGTTCTATTGCAACAACAGCACCCACTTTATCCGTCATCATTTTTTCCGCCATTTCCTGCAATTCTATATCAAGATAGGTTCGTAAGCCCCTGCCGGCAACAGCTCCGGTATCAAAAATTCCATTCTCGTAACTGCCTACAAGACGGTTGTGGTTATCTTTTATCAAATGCTGAACACCCCGCTGCCCCATCAATACCTTTTCATAGGTAGCTTCTAATCCATTTTTGCCGATATAATCTCCCATCCGGTAAAAATCACCGGAACGTTCTATATCAGCAGGAGATACTTCACTAATATAACCCAACATTTGCGCAGCTACATTGTAAGGATACACCCGTATAGGGCGTTCTACCAGCGCAAACCCCGGAAACCGCCAGCTATTCTCTTCAAACCGGGCTTGCATCTGAGGCTTAAGCAATGCCTGGAATGCAGAAGGACGGACAGATGTATTTTTGAAAGCGGCGTCACGTATTCTTTTATTGAATTCAGCCGTATCTATTTCCATTAAACGGCAAAAAGAAGTGGTATCGAAATTTTTCACTTCCGCAGGGGTTACCATCAGGTCAAACATGATGGCATTATTCAAAATAGCTTTCCCTTTACGATCATAGATAATACCTCTTTCAGGATAAACGATTTTTGGAAAAACGGCATTGTCCATAGCCAGTTTGCTGTACTTGCCGGAAACTACCTGCAGGTTGAATAATTGCGCAATGATGACAATGAATGAAATAAGAAAAATCAGGCGAATGATACGGCTTCTTGATTGGTTAAACACAGACATGGTGCAAGTACGAGGTATAAAATAAGAGAGAGAAAATAATGCAAATACAAAGTAAGAACTACAAACGGCTGTTTCCAAATGTTTATAGTAATATATTTTTCTTTTAAGAAAATTTTCTGTTACCGGTTACCAGTTTCCAGCTTGTACTTGCCTGAACAATGTTGACTTTTTTAAACTATTATTATTATTATTACCTTTTCTTTTTCCCGAATACAAAACATCGGAGGCAGAAGTAAGCTTACTTCTGTAATTAACCGGTAACTGGTAACCGGCAACCAATAAAGAGTTTGCTATGCCGTATTGGTACGGAATTTCATTCTTCTTGGAAATAATAATTCGGTAGTGATGATGAGTAACATGCTTATAGCAGTAGTAGCAACTATTTTAATAAGAAACTGCAGGAATGTCCCAAAAGAAAGCCATTGCAAAAAAGTTAAATAGCCATGATGGAACAGCGTTAAAACTAAAACATATACCAGGTAGGGAGTCCAACCCATTGCTCTTGGAGATGGCTCCCTGTAATTAAATTCTGTCGGATCTTTTGGCGTAAGAATATTGATCACAAAAGGACGGCAATAAGCTAATAAAACACAGGCGGCGGCATGAAGGCCCGGTGTCATCGTAAAAAAATCAAGTGCCATACCTGTTAAAAAACCAATAATAAGCAAACCAATACGGGAAACGCTGAAAGGCAACCATAAAATAAACAGGTAGTATAAATAGGGAACAATAAATTGATGAAGATGCGGAATTTTATTCAGCACATAGACCTGTACCAGTATGAATATGGCAAAACGGATAATATTTCTTAAAAAATCACTCAACGTTTACTCTTTTTAGCATCTTCAATTATCTTTTTGGTATCAATATTAAGTTGCCTTTGCTCTGCCTCCTGTATATTTTCTACCAGCATCACCTGTTGCAGATCCTGGAAATTAGCAGTTGCTTTTATTTTTAATACATAAAAATTAGTAGATGGATCAGGGATTATTTCAGCTACTGTTCCTATCAAATGCCCGGGTGGAAAACTGAGTGAATAGTTTCCTGTAAGTATAGTATCACCTTTAACTAATGAATCGCTTTTTGGGATGCTGCTTAAAGTAAGGAACCTGGGATCTTTTCCGTCCCAGGAAAGTGTACCCGAACTTTGACTCTTTTTTACCAGCACATTTACTTTATTTTGAACATGCAGCAGACTCATTACCTGGCTAAAGTTGGGGCTGACATTAACCACCTGGCCTACCAATCCGCCATCTGAGCTGAATACGCCCATATTATCTTTTATTCCCTGGTTAGCACCGCGGTTTACCTGCACATAATTTTTATCAGAATTTACAGTAGTGTACATCACCTGGGCATCCCGCCATGCATAATGACGAAAGTTTCCCAGTGTGTCATAAGCAACAGAATCTTTTGTAAACTGTACAGAGGTATCCGCTTTTGAAAAATTAGAAGATAACAGGTTCATTAAAGAATCATTCATTTTTAATAAACGCCTGTTTTCTTCCTTCATTTTAAAAAAATCTTCCAGCGTATTATATTTTGAATTGAACCATCCTGTTGCTTCGTTGGCTACTCCCAAACCCCTGGCTTTATGAAACCGGTTATATGTAAAAAGAAACCACAGAGCGACAGCCTGCAAAACCAGGAAAACAATAACAGTGAAAAAACGGCGGATGAAGAGGAATATATTACGCAACTGGGTAAGTTTGAAGTCAGATGTCAGAAGTCGGATGTCAGAAGTAAATCATAAAACATAGTACTGTTTTTCTGGCTTCATACCTCTGATTTCGTTCTTCGCATTATCTCATTACAAATGGATACCTGTCATAATGTTTCAAAGCAATACCCGTACCACGAACAACACTTTTCAACGGATCATCGGCAACATGCACGGGAAGTTTAATTTTTTGGCTTAATCTTTTGTCAAGACCTCTTAACAAAGCACCACCACCTGTCAGGTATAACCCACGGCGATAAATATCACCGGCCAGCTCAGGCGGCGTTTGTTCCAGTGCTTTTAAAATAGCTTCTTCAATTTTAAAAATACTTTTATCCAATGCTTCTGCTATTTCCTGGTAGCTCACCATGATCTGTTTAGGAATCCCCGTGACAAGGTCACGGCCATTAACAGGAATATCATCAGGAGGATTATCCAGATCTTTCATAGCCGAACCTACCTGAATCTTGATTTGCTCGGCCGTACGTTCTCCAATCAATAAACTATGATAACGGCGGAGTGCTTCCATGATATCCGCAGTGAATTCATCGCCGGCAATACGAATTGATTGATCGCAAACGATACCTGCCAATGCTATAACGGTAATACCTGTTGTACCGCCGCCAATATCTATGATCATATTACCAACCGGTTCTTCTACATCAATGCCAATACCCAGTGCTGCAGCCATTGGCTCATGCAAAAGGTAAACTTCTTTAGCCCCGGCTTGCTCGGCACTATCCCGTACAGCACGTTTTTCCACCTCCGTTATTGAAGAAGGAATACAGATCATCATTCTCCAGCTTGGGGGAAATAAGGGTTTTTTGGGATAAACCAGTTTTATCAACTCACGGATCATCAGCTCCGCAGCATTAAAATCGGCAATTACTCCGTCTTTCAAAGGACGAACAGTGCGGATGCTTTCGTGGGTTTTTTCATGCATCATCAATGCTCTTTTTCCTACAGCCAGCACTTCTTTGGGGTTATTTCTGTTGAGGGCTACAATGCTGGGCTCATTCACTACTACTTCATCGTTATGTATAATAAGGGTATTAGCAGTACCCAGGTCCATTGCTATTTCTTGTGTAAACCAGTTAAAAAGTCCCATTCTATATTATTGGATTAAATGTGTGCAAAGTTGTAGGATTAATTCGAATTAGCCAAAGCGAAGCCTTGACCGTCACGAATTACTCAGATACTTTATTTATAACAGGGTAATTCTATTCATTTAGTATTAAGGTAATCTTTCATCCGGTAATTTTTTATTTTTTTAATCTGACCGGATGGAACGCCCTATAAACATTCCTCTTTTTGTAAAAAACTTTACATGGCGTTTCATCGGCAGTTTTTTGATTAACATTTTAATAAACGGCTTTCCGGCAGTTCTATTATTACTACGTAAACTTTCTTTTTCAATTATTTATTACGGCTTTTTATTACTGATTATTATAGCTAACTACCTGATTTTATCATTTTTGGCACAAAAATAGCATCCGACCTATCAAAGCCATCGTTTATAATCTTCCACAAAAAATCGATTTATGAGAAAAGTTGTAGTAGCAACATTTGTATTATTATTATTTACAGCAGCTGTACAGGCACAAAGTCGCAGCACTAACAGTTCATCCTATAAGACCGCACTGGGTGTAAAAGTTTGGGATGGGGGAGGAATTTCCCTGAAACATTTCTTTAACGGGAATAATGCAGGCGAATTGATTGGATATTTCTGGCGTAGCGGTTTTCGTCTTACTGGTTTATATGAAATTCATGGCTCTATTTCGGGGGCGCCAGGGCTTAAATGGTATATTGGCCCGGGTTTGCATGTAGGCGCTTATAATGATCGTCATTATCATCATCATGATGAGCATTATCATCATAGCCATGCCAGTATTGGTATAGATGGTGTGCTGGGTCTTGATTACAAATTCAACCGTGCTCCTATCAACCTTTCAATCGACTGGCAACCTTCATTTGAATTTGCAGATGGACATGGTTTTAATGGTAGCTGGGGAGGATTAGGAATCCGTTACACTTTCTAATATATCTTCGATTTATCAGCAAAAAAGGTGGTTCAGTGTAAAAGCGAGATCACCTTTTTATTTTTTCAATTTAAGCAGGCCTGATCTTATTTCTTTTTCATCCGGCAACAAAACCTAATCTTTTCTCAACCGGAACCGGCAATGCAGGCAATTTTCTCCGTTCAATTAAAAAACTATTAAGCTGTGCTATTTCACGAAAGATGTAATGTTTATCAGCAGCAGCTTTCAGGTAATCTTTTCCCGAACTTCCCCCGGTTCCTATGCGGGTGCCGATCATGCGGTGCACCATATTCATGTGGCGATAGCGCCAGGCGCTAAGTTGTTCATCTATTTCCAGCAGACTGTTTAATAATTGAAAAGGTAATTGCAACATGGGATAACCGCGGTAAAGCATGATAAATAAGGCGGCGCGGTTTGCGGAGGAAGAAAGAGATCGTTTGTTTTCCGTTTCTCGTTTCTCGTTGCTCGTTGCCCGTTGCCCGTTATCTGACAAAAAGATGTCATCAAAGAATTGCAGGTTGTTCTTTTCTACTTCTGCTAAACTATTTTCATATTGATAACGATATTCCGACCAGAAAGGATGAGTATCTTCATTGTCATTGTGAGATGTAAAATTTCCCCAATTGTCTTTTTCATCAAAAAAAGGCATCCGCTCCAGCCAGCTATTTAATAATTGTAATAACGATTTATTGCTTTCCGCTTTTTTGATAATAGCTACATGTTCGCTGCGCAGTTGTGCTGTATAATATTCTTTCCCATGGCGGGATTCGAACTTTAATCCCAATTTGGCTTCCAATTCTTTGAATTGCCAGCTTTGAAATCCTGATGCAGGGCGTAGCATATCCCGGAAATCCAAAAAGTCCATTGGGGTCATCGTTTCCATGATATCTATCTGGTGAACCAATACCCGTAAAATAGTAACACAACGATTGAGACGATGCACTACAGTTTGCAATTCAGGTGAATTGTCATTCAATGAGGGCTTGGCTAAAATCGTTACGATAGAATCAACTTCATGATGCAGTTGTTTAAACCAAAGCTCATACGCCTGGTGAATAACGATAAACAACATTTCATCATGAGCAGGCAACTGCTGTTTATTACTTTCAGGAAATTGTGCGTTTAAAATTTTTTCTAATTGCAGGTAATCATGATAATTTACTTCAGCAGGCATAACAAACATTTGTGCAAAAGTAAGTGTACCTCATCATCCCGGGATATTAAGATCAAATGAAGTTGATCTATTCATTTTCGCTTGAAGCAGATATAAATTCGTATCCTATATCATTGCGATAAGTGATGCCATCAAAATTAATATAGTTTAATACATCCAGGGAAGTATTGACAGCTTCTTCAATAGTTGAACCAAAAGAAGTAACACAAAGAACCCTCCCACCATTTGTAACGATCTTTCCTTCTTCTTCCTTTGTACCCGCCTGAAACACCAATGATTGTTTACCATAATCATCCTCTGATCCTGTTATTTCAAAGCCTTTTTCAAAAGGTCCCGGATAGCCTTTGCTCACAGTCATAACGGTTGCCGCCGACCTTTTATCAACCCGGATATTGGCCAGGTGCAACTCTTTATTGGATGCCGCCACGCATAATCCTACAAGATCAGTTTCCAAACGTGGTATCACCACTTCTGTTTCCGGATCGCCCATGCGACAATTATATTCAATCACATAAGGATCTCCATCTACGTTGATCAACCCGAAAAATATAAAGCCTGTGTATTCAATTCCTTCTTTCCGCAACCCATCCACCGTTGGCTTAATGATGCGTTCTTCTACTTTATGCATAAATCCTGGTGTGGCAAAAGGAACAGGGCTAACAGCACCCATTCCACCTGTCATCAAACCGGTATCTCCCTCACCGATCCTTTTATAGTCTTTAGCCTCCGGCAATAACAAATAATTTTCTCCATCTGTCAATGCAAAAACGCTTAATTCTATCCCCGTCAAAAACTCTTCTACCACTACTTTTTTACTGGCATCACCAAATTTTGCCCGTTGAATCATTAATTCAAATTCGGCAACGGCTTCCACATAGTTCTGACAAATGACCACACCTTTACCCGCAGCTAATCCATCAGCCTTTAAAACTACAGGCAAAGCATGCTGCTCCAGGTATTTCACACCTTCTTCATAGTTATCTAATGTAAATTCTTTATGAGCGGCAGTAGGAATATTATGACGTTGCATAAAGGCTTTGGCAAATGCTTTACTTCCTTCCAACCGGGCACCAGCTTTTGATGGCCCGATGAAATGGATAGCCTGCAGCTCTTCTCTTGATTTAAAATAATCATACAGCCCATTGACCAGCGGCTCTTCAGGGCCAACGATCAATATTTCTATCTTCTCATAAATGCAAAACTTTGCGATGCTGTCAAAATCAGAAAGATCAAGGCTGACGTTTACTCCGTATTTGGCGGTGCCGGGATTGCCGGGAGCTATGAATAATGGATTGGTCCAAACACTTTGACTCAATTTCCAGGCAAGGGCATTTTCCCTGCCGCCAGAGCCTAATAATAAAATTCGCATTGTGGTTTTATTCGTCGGGTTTTAGGAATTGCGAATATCGCTACGTTTATTAAAGATACCCTGAAAAAATTTGTGAGTGATCAAATTTCTGTATTTTGTCCGCTATTAACGGTTAAGTTTTCCTGATTTTTAATTAAAAACGATTGTATGAGCCACCCAGCAAGAACCGGCAAACACCCCAAAGGTCTTTATGTACTTTTTGCGACTGAAATGTGGGAGCGGTTCAATTATTATGGCATGCGGGCCATATTAATTTATTTCATGACGCAGGCTTTATTGTTTAAGCTTGATTTTGCTTCTAATTTATACGGAAGTTATATCAGTTTATTATATCTCACTCCATTAGTAGGTGGTTATATCGCTGATCGTTACTGGGGTAATAAACGATCCATTTTAGTAGGTGGCATTGTGATGGCTGTTGGCGAATTAATTCTTTTTATCTGCGCTTCAACTTATAATACGTCACCGGGGTTATCCAACATTCTGTTTTTCTCAGGACTTGGGTTCATGATTGCCGGAAATGGTTTTTTCAAACCGAATATTTCATCGTTGGTAGGTCAGCTTTATCCAAAAGGCGATTTGAGAATTGACCCCGCTTACACCATTTTTTATATGGGCATTAATGTCGGTGCATGGCTCGGTCCTATTATATGCGGTACTGTTGGTAACACAGGCAGTCCTGCCGATTTCAAATGGGCTTTCCTTGTAAGTGGCATCGGCATGGTGATCAGTGTCATCATACAGAAAATCTATCATGATAAGTATGTTCTTTCACCGGAAGGAAAAATATTAGGCCTCACACCAGGACAGGACGAGCCTGTTACTGATCCAATTACCGGCGTGGAACACGAAACTGTAAAAGCTCCTCCTAAAGCGGCCACCAACCCCTTAGTCATCATTATCGGAATGCTCATATTTGCGGCGCTTATGATCGGAGCTTTGTATCTTGATACAAGGGTCAACTATTTGTTTTACCTGTTAACAGGCAGTTTTATTTTTATTATCGCTGTTATATTTTCAGACAAAAAACTGACCGGTGACGAAAAACAACGGATATGGGTGATGGTCATTATTGCTTTTTTTGTAATCTTTTTCTGGGGAGCTTATGAACAAACAGGGGCTTCGCTGAGTGTATTTGCAGACCAGCAAACCAACCTTAATCTCTGGGGGAACTATAGAATGCCCCCAAGTTATTTCCAATCATTTAATTCTGCCTTCATTATTATTTTTGCGCCCATTTTTGCCTGGATGTGGATTAAAATGGGAAAGAACCAGCCTTCTTCTCCTTTTAAAATGGGCATAGGATTATTATTACTGGCCCTGGGATATTTGTGGATCGCTTATGGAGTGAAGGATCTGAATGTAACATCCAAAGTAAGCATCGTCTGGCTTACTGGTTTGTACCTGCTGCATACCTGGGGTGAGTTATGCCTCTCGCCAATTGGTCTTTCTCTTTTTAACAAGTTATCTCCGCTACGATTCGGATCATTACTGATGGCTGTATGGTTTCTCGGTAATGCCGGCGGCAACAAGATGGCCGGGATATTAAGTGCCCTCTACCCTGAAGGTGGTAAAACAACTTCATTTCTCGGGTACCAGATGAATAGCCTTTACGATTTTTTCATGCTCTTTGTTTTTATGTCAGGATTCGCCGGAATCGTCCTCCTGGTACTTTCCAAAAAATTGCAAAAGATGATGCATGGAATAAAATAAGAAATTCCAATTCTAAAATTTCAAATTCGCTTGCTCATGTGGAAAAAACATCCCAAAGCTTTGCCTTTTCTTTTCTTTTCAGAAATGTGGGAAAGATTCGGCTATTACCTGATGATCGGCATTTTTACACTTTACCTGAAAGATGTGAAACAGGGATATGCCATGACAGAGGCTGAGTCAGCAGATCTCTATGGAACTTTTATTGCCCTTGTTTTTCTTACACCGTTCATCGGCGGTCTACTGGCCGACCGGTATCTGGGCTATCGTAAATCCATTATTATGGGCGGGTTAATGATGGGTATTGGTTATTGCCTGATGTCCGTTCATAATCTTGCCATGCTGTACATTTCCATGGCGCTGGTGATTATTGGAAACGGTTTTTTCAAACCGAATATTTCTACTTTATTGGGTAACGTTTATACAACACCACAGTATGTAAAACAAAAAGATGATGGCTATAATATCTTTTATATGGGCATCAATGTGGGAGCTTTCATTTGTAATTTTTTTGGTGCGGCATTATACATCATATATGGATGGGGGGCCGCTTTCCTGGCAGCAGGCGTAGGTATGTTTTTAGGCGTTATCATATTCCTTATAGGTACTAAACATTACAAAGAATATGATATTAAAAAAGGGGTTAGCGAAAATGATATGTCGATGACACGTATTGTTGTAACGATCCTCGTTCCTTCTGTTATTGCGGGAATATTGGGCTGGCTTATACCCGGCTCGCTGGCAGGTTCGGATTCTACGGATGCATTTATTTTTGCCTGCATACCTGTTATTTATTTTTATACCTCTCTTTATTTCAAAGCGAAACTGGAAGAAAAAAGGCCTATAGCCGCGTTGCTCGCCATTTTTGCCGTAGTCGTCATGTTCTGGGCTGTTTTTAAACAAAATGGTTCAGCGCTTACTACCTGGGCCGATCGTTATACAAACAGGGAAGTAACAGGATCTACTGAAAAAGTATTTGCCAGTTTGAAATTTGCACAATCAGTCACTTACAAACAAGACTCGATAGCAAAATATGACGAACAGTTTCGCTTGCAGAAAGTAGATGATAAAGTAGTGAAAGAAGTGAACTATCCTTCTTATTTCAAAAATATTCCTGAACAAAAGAAACCAGCCGATGAGGAACAAGTGAGTTTATGGGCCACTAATCTCAGTCAATCCATTAATCCTGGTTGGGTCATTCTTTTAACGCCGTTGATCGTCGCCTTTTTCACCTGGTTGAGAAGGAGGAACAAAGAACCATCTACAGCTACAAAAATCGCTTTTGGTCTTTTTATCTCCGCTTTATCGGCCTTAGTAATGGTAGGAGCGGTCTATGCAAGTAACAACGGTACCGAAAAAGCAAGTGTAATGTGGTTGATCGTTAGCTATGGGGTAATAACCGTTGGTGAGCTTTTGCTTAGCCCGATGGGTTTATCCATAGTTTCTAAACTGAGCCCTGTTCGTATTACTTCTTTAATGATGGGTGGATGGTTTGTGTCTACTTCTATCGGTAATAAATTATCCGGGGTTTTGGCAACGCTATGGGATAATTATGATCATAAGGCTAACTTTTTCTGGTTGAATTTTGGTTTGTTAATGGTGGCGGCTATTATGTGTTTTGCTATGTTACGCTGGCTTAACAGGGTGATGAAAGAAAAAGGGGTGAATTAAGTGAAACCCCTGTCCTTCCTACCCCGATTTTCATCGGGGCTAAAAGGGGAACTTAGGTCGGAGAGCATTTTGTTGATGTGAAATCTTTATAA